>JAQBYJ010000010.1 GCA_027622555.1 Verrucomicrobiota bacterium | reverse complement strand
TGACTTCAGCTCGGCTTCAATCTCGGAGCGCCTTTTCCCCAGGATCTTTAGGCAGGTTCTGAGCCTCAGACTCCACGCCACTTCACGCATTTCTCTGGCTTCGTTCACTCCCAAGGCCATGCAAGCCTTCAGAGCCTTTTCCTCCTTGAGCAGACTCTCCCGAAAGACTTTAGTCCCAAGTGCCCAACCCTTGCTCATCTTCTGGAATTCCATCTCCTTTTGACACGGTTCATCCTCCGCCAACCATTTCAGATACTCCTGGTATTTGCGACGCCCAGCTGGTGTGTCCTTTAAACCACCCGCCGAATCAAGGCAGGTATCCAAGAATAGGCACGGGGGACGCTTGCGCTTGTCCCAAAGTTGGGCGAAGCTGGAAAACCTATAGGCAGGCAAATCCGCCACAGAGCAGATCCCAGCTCTGACCGGATTTAAATGAATGTAATGGCAAAGCCAGCCCAGGCGTTCCGCATCCCCTACCACAATACTCCTATAGCGGCCCTGGAAGATATGTCCGTTCTCTTTACGATAACGATTGAAACGCATCGCGAAGACGCTTTGCAGCCAACGCATCCCCTCACTCAGATTGGGCTCGGGAGTCTCCACAGCAAGATGGTAGTGGTTACCCATTACGCAATAGGCATGCAGGATCCACCCAGAACGTTCGCAAGCTTCAAGAAGCGTATTCTCGAAGGATTTCCTGGCTCCTTCGGTCTCGAACACCCAAGTACGATAATTGCCTCGGTTGATCACGTCGTATAACCCACCCACTTGCTCAAATCTAACTTTCCTGGCCATCAAATAAGGAGAGTATCTATGCACCCATTGAGGGCAATAGTATTAAGTATTGGATTGACCCTTTATACTGACGCTTTAAGTATTGGATTGACCCTTTATACTGACGCCCTTTATACTGACGCCTTAAGTATTGGATTGACCCTTTGTACTGATTCCCCTTTGTACTGATTCTCTGATTCTTTATACTGATGGACCCTTTATACTGATGTCTTTATACTGATGTGAGCAAACTGCCGTCCGGATCCAGATTTTAAATAAGCCTCGAAAGCATGGGCTTTTTCTTTATTTCGAAACCTAACTACTGTTTCGATCTTCCATGGTCTGTATTTTGAAGTATGAGGAACGCCGCCAATGTTGTGCTTTTTTAGCCGCATAGCCAAATTGGTTGTGCAACCTGTGTAATGCCGACAGGGATCCTTTTCACATACGAGTATGTAAACGTAGAAAAAATCTGATTCTGAGGATGGCATGCCAAGCCGTAGTCTTCGAGCAGCGGTTGTGGGAATTTACGATTGGTCCGCCTTCGCCCTACCGGGCTTACGGCGTGAAATCCTTCTCTTTACGCTGCGCTCAAAGCGAAGGATGGTGTCAAGGGGCAGTTTCGAGGAGCGAATGCGACGACAACTATTGCCGTAGGCAATACATTGTCAACGATGCCCGTCCCAGCGCCAGGCACAATGAAAAGCCCCCGCTATTGCGGAGGCTATGGAAAGAGAAATGGTGTCAAGGGGCAGAGTTGAACTGCCGACCAAGAGCTTATGAGTCTCCTGCTCTACCACTGAGCTACCCTGACAATTTTGAAAAATGGGATGAAAGGAGTAATCTAATCTAAGTCAATCCAAACGTTTCAAACGCCTTCGAAAGTGCAAGATAATCTAATATAAATAAGTGTGTAATGAGAATTTGTATAGGATTTGGAAACCGCTCAAAATTTGAACTCACGAAAACGCACTTCCGAAGGCTAAAACCGACATGCGCGTAGAGCTGTGTTCGAGCCCGCAACCCGTTTGGTCACGTAGTTATCTACGCTCCCGCTCTTGCTTGCAGACTGCGCCTTCCGTCGTCGCCTAAAGGCTGTGCCGAGACACGTGCTCTACATCACATCTTGATTTTTTGAAACATCAGGATGAAGTCCCGACAAGTAAAATGAACTGGAGGATTCTCATTGGAATTTCATATTTAAGTAGAATTTTCTTTGAAACTCAAAGCGGTGTGCACATCTTTGCCTTTTTAAATCTATGAGTGCCATTAATTCTTTCTTACTCGAGAACCGATTGAGGATCTCAAACAACCCCTGTATCAGTCCTGACTTTTGTCTGGATTGGGCTTCATTGCAGGCAAATATTGCTTCGAATAATTCCATTACAGAATATCCAGCAAGTAAGTTTACGACAGTAGCTGGACTCTGGAGTTTGGTTGAGGATGCCGCCGGAGATCATGCCTGGTGTTTATTAGCTGCCGAAGGGGATGGACTTGGTCTTTTGGCCGACGGTGTCGTTATAGGTTCGAAAACCTATTTTCCGGCGAGCTTTGAAAACCTGATCAAGGTTAAGAATATTGCTCAGGAATGTGCTTGCGAGTGCACTATTTTCCCTCGGACCTCCGATCAATTGGGAAGTAGCACCCTGGGAATCGGTGCTCGATTTACGACGCTTCATTGGTCGGGTGTTGACTGGGCGATGGCCAATCTGGGGATTGGAATGACAGCCAATCAAAACAGCATTCCTCGCGAGCTGGTTTACGACGTGAACGTCATGCTGGCGGATGAATTGGAAACAGTGCCTTTTCCGTTTATTGGAACAGATGTGCCGGAAGGTCACCAAGGGCAGTCGGTTGAGGGAATGAGTCATGGTTGTGTATTAGCCAAACTAAAAACCGGCTTTCACCAACGACGTATTTCCTGGAGCTTTAATGCGGATCACCAGCCGATCGGTGGTAAATTCGATGGCCGTGAAGATGCGTTGGTATCGGGATGCCTGTTTGCTTCCTACATTACATTCGATCTATCGCCTGAGTTGTCCTTAACCAAAATTTCTGAATCACAAGAATCCCGGGAATGCTACGTGAAGACTGAGATTGATTCGTTTCTTGTTTCAACAGTACGTAAACGTGTTGCGGAAGTAGGCATTGATTTAAATGAAGCACGATTCAATGAGTTGCTTTGCTATGTATGGCCTTCAATGAAGAAAATGAAGGTGCGTGATGGAAAGTATCGAATTGCTCGAGAGAAAGCTTTTTCAACGGTAGTCGGCAGGGCTTACTTACGAGAGTTGTCAATCGATGAACTACCTGGATTAACCACTCAAGAGACCACGGCCATTATGCTGGCGCTTTGCGAAGCAATGGACATGCCGGTTAATTTTGTGGCTCCTGCTTTCGGTTTTCAAAAGAACACGCCGTATCCTGATAACGAGAAACTTCGATCGATGATCGAAAAGCAATGGGTGGTATGTAAAGCCTTTGGCGTTAGCATAGGGTTTCATTCCGGTTCTGGAAAATCTGCAGAGAATTACCAGGTTATGGGACAGGTAACGGATCAAAATCTCGAAATCAAAACGAGCGGACGGTACACCTACGAAATGGGAGTTGCGCTGAGCGAGTCGTCGGATGCCGGTGACTTGAAACTCTGGAATGATTGGTATCAATTCACTATTCAACTCGCGGTTGAGGGCGCTTTTAGCAGTGATGAAACAGAGAAAAAAATGGCTCGGGAGTTTATTGTTAATGCACTCAATCTTGAGAAAGCTGATACGAATGTTTTTGAATCCAAAACTACTTGCCTGGCTTCCCTGGAATCTCTGACACCCAATCCGAATCATATGTTTTGGTTCGAATATAATTTCCTCTACGTGTTGGCTGCTGAAGGCCGGGCAGAGAAATCGGCACTGGGCGATCATTCCCCAGCCGGCTACAATCAACGGTCTAGATTTTATTCGATTAGCGATGAAGGCAGATTACGGTACGCAGTGAAAGTTGCCGAATACATCCTGTTTCTGGCTGAAACAACCGGACTGGCGACAAAAGACAATTGCGAAACTGCATCGACTAAGTTGAAAGCCTATAATTCCTTTGCAAATTTTGTTGCGGACATTTCCGCCTAAGCGCTTTCGTTATTAAGACCAAAAATTCTTCATGAAAAATACTATCGTCATAGATCCGCGTGACACCGTAGCTGTCGCTTTAACCGATTTACAAGCAGGTACTTATGTATCTGATGGAGTAACTGCCATTGAGACTATCAAAGCAAAGCACAAGGTCGCGTTGCGCGATTTCCAGAAAGGAGACCGGGTGCACATGTATGGTGTAACCGTGGGAGTAGCAGAGACTGACATTCCGGTAGGCGGCTTAATAACCATTAAAAATCTTAAACACGAAACGGATACTTATTCCGCTGAGAGCCGTGCAAGTGCGCCAACCTGGCAAGCACACGATGTCTCAAAATGGGAAGGGCGGACCTTTAACGGCTATCATCGTTCAGATGGACAAGTTGGAACTCAGAATGTGTGGTTGGTCGTTCCATTGGTTTTTTGTGAAAACAGAAATATCAATGTAATGCGGGAAGCGATTTCCGAAACGCTCGGCATGGGCCAGCGGAGCCGCTACGAAGGTTTATTCAAACGCATGGCCTATTTGCGGGAACAGGGAGCGCCTCCCGAAGTTTGGTTAGCAGAAGAATTACCCTCTGAAAAGAAGGCAAGTAGCCGACCATTTCCAAATGTAGACGGCGTTAGATTTCTTCTACATGGTGCTGGCTGCGGTTCGGTCCCCTCGGATTCTCATACGCTTTGTGGGTTACTTGCAGGATACATTACTCATCCGAATGTGGCTGGAGCCACGGTGTTGAGTTTGGGTTGTCAGCAGGCAGAAGTGTGGCGCCTGGAAGAAGAGATCAAAAAGCGGGATCCGAATTTTGATAAACCGCTTCATATTCACACCCAGCAAAAAACTGGATCTGAGCAGGCGATGCTCACTCAGGCCTTAAAGGAGATTTTTGTTGGTCTTGATCAGATCAATAAACTGGAACGAAAACCAGCCCCACTATCCAAGCTGACCATTGGATTGGAGTGCGGAGGCTCCGACGGTTTTTCCGGCTTATCGGCAAATCCAGCCCTGGGTCACATGTCAGACACGCTGGTCGCTTTGGGCGGCAAGCCCATCTTGGGAGAATTCCCTGAACTCTGCGGAGTTGAGGGAGAGCTCGTCAGTCGCTGCGTTTCGGATTCAGTGGCCAAACGATTTCAGGATCTGATGAATATTTATTCTCAACGTGCTGAAGAGGCTGGCTCTGGATTTTACGCCAATCCTTCTCCTGGCAATATTGCGGATGGATTGATAACTGACGCCATCAAGTCCGCCGGGGCAGCCAAAAAGGGCGGAACCTCTCCTATAGTCGATGTTCTCGATTACCCGGAATGGGCCACGAAACCAGGACTCAATCTGCTTTGCACACCCGGCGGAGATGTGGAATCGACGACCGCTCTGGCAGGTGCGGGTTCGAACATCATTATTTTTACCACAGGACTGGGAACCCCCACGGGGAACGCGGTGGCACCGACCATCAAAATGTCCACCAACACTGAGCTGGCGAAAAAGATGAGAGATATCATTGATTTCGATGCCGGACCGATTATTCGTGGAGAAAAAACCATTGAGGAAATGGGCGACGAGCTTTTCGAAATGGTGATTCAAGTTGCCAGTGGAGAAATGAAGCCTTCAGCGGTCCGCCTGGGTCAGGAAGACTTTCTACCGTGGAAACGCGGGATATCGCTGTAGAAACCGGTCGGATGGTGATCCGGCCAGAATTTACGGATTTGCAATTGTAGGGGTTTACGTGTCTCGGCGAAGCTCTTGAGCGAAGACGGATCCCTCGATTCTCCAGGAGATTGAAATAAAGATACGTTTGGGCGAAGAAGGGGAATGAAAGAGTTGGGCGACACTCTTGGAACAGTCGGATGGTTTCGAGGATTTGGGAGGCTTTAATGCGATCGCGGCGTTCCATCCGTCGCCTTGCAGGCTGTGGAGGACTAAAGAAAGCCGCTCCTACCCAATTTCAAGTGGGCAGTCTTTCAACCAGTGTGTATGCCAATAATCCGGAAGGGGAGCCGTGATAAGTAAAGAGGCTTTGCTGACCGGATGCTGAATTCTAAGCTGTGAAGCATGAAGCGCCATAGACGGTTGATCTTCAGTTCTGGAACCGTAGAGGCCATCACCGGAAACGGGACAGCCGTGAAACAGGCAATGCAGTCGTATTTGATGGGTGCGGCCGGTTTTGGGCAATGCCTCAAGCAGGCTTCTTTTATTCCAAAAGGCAAGTCTTCGAAAAGTGGTTGTAGAGTCCTTTCCTTCAGTTGAATTGGCCATTTGCTGCTCGTCGGTTCGGAGGATCTTCGTTTGGACACGATTCCAGCCTTTGTCCCATTCACCGTCTACGCAAACCAGGTAGGTTTTACGAACCTGGCGCCTGGCAAATTGCTCAGAGATTGCGGATAGAGCTGCTTTATTTTTGGCAAACACCACAACCCCCGTGGTGTCTTTATCCAATCGATGGCAGGCATGAACGGGTTTTCCCAGCTTGGAGGACAATATAGTGCTGAGTGACTCCAGTCCATTCCTGGCAGGCCCTTCAACGATAAATCCGGGTTTCTTGTTTATAACAAGCAGGTGGTCGTCTTCAAAAATGGGGTCCATGATTATTTGCGCAATTTGTTGGCAAGATATGAGAATTGACCCACGTTTGGTTTAGCTTATGCAATGGCAAAATTCCTGCTGTAGTTGAATGAAATAACTACCAACCCAATATCGCCAAAATGGAAGATAGCTCTGCCAAAATCCTGATCATCGATGACGACGATGAAATAAGATATTCATTAACCCGGGTATTACAGAACCATAAATTTAAGGTCGTCGAAGCTGGAAGCGGAGAAGAAGGGATAAAAGTCGCTGCCAAGGAAAAGCCTGACGTCATTTTCCTGGATAACCGGATGAACGGCATATCAGGCTTGGAAACCCTCCAGCATTTGATGAGCGATAATGACAGTTATCACGTAATAATGATGACTGCTTATGGGACCACTCAGACAGCCATCGAAGCGATGAAATTCGGTGCATTCGACTACATCATGAAACCCTTCGATATGGAGAAAGTGATGTCGCTTATTGGCAATGTCCTGAAAGCAAAGGCAGACCGTGAAAGCACGGAAGATTACAAACCGTTGCTTAACAGTGATGACTACAAAGAAGGAATTGTGGGTAGCTCAGAACCCATGCAGGAGGTTTTCAAGCAAATCGGCCAAATAGCTGCGAGCGAAGTTTCGGTCCTCATTACGGGTGAAAGTGGAACCGGTAAAGAGTTAATAGCGAAGGCGATTTGCCAGCATAGTCTGCGCTCAGGTGGCGCTTACATAGCAGTCAATTGCGCAGCCATTCCAGAGAACCTCATTGAAAGCGAACTCTTTGGTCATGAAAAAGGCTCTTTCACGGGCGCAGCTCAAATGCGGAAAGGAAAATTTGAACTCTGCGACGGCGGCACGATCTTCCTTGATGAAATCGGAGACATGGAATTGTCCACTCAAACCAAGGTACTTCGTGTTCTGCAGGAAGGAGAAATTCAACGAGTAGGAGGGAGTGAGACCATTAAGGTGGATGTTCGCCTCGTCACGGCCACCAACAAAAACCTCGAAGACCTGGTAGCGAAAAAAGAATTCAGAGAGGATCTCTATTATCGCCTGAATGTCGCACGTATACGACTGCCGAATTTAAAAGAGCGAAGTGCAGATATTCCTGAGCTCATTGACTTCATGCTGCAGAGATTAGCGAAACGGGGGCGAAGCAAGGTGCAAAGAATCAGCTCCGACGTGCAGTCTCTACTGGTTCAATATCCCTGGCCGGGAAATGTAAGAGAACTGGAGAATATTGTTAATCGTGCCTCAGTGATTTCGCAGGGGGATACCATTTTACTAAAGGACTTACCTTCGGAAATCCGTGAATGGGCTGAGACAAACAACCTCGAAAGTAAAACCGCAACTAACCCTCCGTTTGCACCTTCTGATACCGAAACTTCCGTTGGTCCGATTTCGTCGAAAGAAACCCAGGTTACATCTTCTGATATATCCTTGGGTGAAGTTTATTTGCTGCTTTATTCCAAGCTCAGGGCCGAAGGACAGGAGAGTATTTTGAATAAGATTGAGAAAGCTATGATTGAAAGCGCCCTGGATGAGACAAAGGGAAATCAGGTCAAGACTTCATCCATTCTCGGTATTACACGAGCGACTTTACGCAAAAGAATCGAACAGTTTCGCGAGGAAGGAAGCTAGGAACCTGCTTTGATTCCGATTACGCCGATTCAGGCGAACCGGTGTGAATTAGTCACCGTAACCGTTAGGATGTGTGGAGTGCCAGTTCCAGGCCGTTCTGACTATCGACTCGAGGTCGGGATATTTTGGTTCCCAGTCCAACGTTTTCTTTGCCAAGGTAGAGTCAGAATATAGCGAGGGAGGATCCCCTGGGCGTCGATCTGCATATTCAATGAGTACTGTTTTTCCACTCACTTTTTCGACCGCTGCAATGACTTCTTTGACAGAGGATGGATTACCAACTCCGAGATTCAGAAAAAGCTGCGTTCCTGGCTCGTTGAGTAATCTGAAGGCTGCTATGTGCGCTCTTGAGAGATCATCCACATGAACGTAATCTCTCAGGCAGGTGCCATCTGGAGTTGGGTAGTCTGTTCCAAATACTTTGAGGGAAGGTCGTTGGCCCATGATTGCCTGAATCGCAATGGGAATCAAATGAAGCTCAGGGTGGTGATCCTCACCGATACTCCCGTCTTCAGCCGCCCCGGCCGCGTTGAAATACCGGAAAACAGCAAATCGAAAGTCTTCGGCTTGAGCATGGGCTTTTAACAGATTCTCAATATCCAGTTTGGTCTGGCCGTACGGGTTAATCGGCACCTGCGGCATCGTTTCCACAATGGGAGGATTCTCCACCACGCCAAAAGTTGCACAGGTTGAACTGAAAATGAATTTATTCACACCTGCCCGTTTCATGGCATTCAACAGCTGAATAGTCCCAGCGACATTGTTGGTGTAGTATTTTAATGGTTCCGCAACACTCTCACCGACTGCAGCATAGGCTGCAAAGTGCATTACAACGTCAATATTTTCATTTTCAAGTATAGGCTGAACGAAGGACACATCCCCCAGATCTCCTTCATAAAAGGGAATCTCCGGAGAAATTGCACCTCGATGTCCCAGGACTAAATTATCCAAAACAACCGGCTCATGGCCTGCTTTTACAATTTGTCTGACGCAGTGACTACCGATGTAACCGGCTCCTCCTACTACAAGAATTCTCATTAGGTAATTTGGTAGATTTGCAAAGTGAGCAAAATCGGATCAGAAGACTATATGCTGGGCAATATTAACCTTTAAATTTGCCAAATCTTTAACTTACATCGACCGTTTGCATTAGAATGTCCCAACATCGAATCGTCATAACTGGCATAGGCCTGACTGCACCCAACGGAAATACCTTGGATGAGTATCGCAGCAATTTACTCAATAAAGTTTCAACTATCCAAAATATCGAAACCCGCTATATGGGTACCGTGCACGCGGGTGTATGTGACTTCGATCCGTTGAAATACCAGACCAAGAAATCCGTCAGGATAGGAACTCGTGCTGCAAGTATCGGGATTTATTGCGCCAACGAAGCAATCCGCGACTCAGGTATCGATTGGGAGAATTTTGATAAAAGTCGAGTAGGAGTATACGTTGGGACAACCGAGCATGGAAATGTAGAAACTGAAAATGAGATTTTTAACATCTCACAGTATAACTATGATACACGCTTCTGGACGCATCACCACAACCCCAGAACAGTGGCCAATAACCCCGCTGGTGAGATAACCATCAATTTAAAAATCACGGGCCCACATTATGCCATTGGTGCCGCTTGCGCTGCTGGAAATGCGGGGCTTATTCAGGCTTGCCAAATGCTTCAGCTCGAGGAGGTCGATTTTGCCCTGGGTGGCGGAGTCAGTGAAAGTATTCATACTTTCGGGATATTTGCGGCATTCAACAGTCAGAATGCCTTAGCCAAGCACGAGGATCCTACAAAAGCTAGTCGACCATTTGATATGAGCCGCAATGGTATTGTGGTCAGCGAAGGAGGTTGCCTGTATACGCTGGAGCGCCTGAACGATGCCAAAGCACGTGGCGCAAACATCATTGCGGAGGTAGCGGGATGGGCCATGAACTCCGACGCCACTGATTACGTATTACCCAATCCGGAACGACAAGCTCAGTGCATGCGCATAGCTTTGAATCGTGCAAAAAAGAACGTTGAAGCCATTCAAATCGTAAACACTCACGCAACTTCCACCAAGCAAGGTGATATTCAGGAATGCGAGGCAATTAATGCTGTTTTTGGCAAAAGCGACTCCACTTACATTAACAATACCAAGAGCTTTATCGGGCATGCCATGGGAGCGGCCGGTGCGCTCGAATTGGCAGGAAATATCCCGTCTTTCCGAGATAAAATGGTCCATCCTACAATTAATGTTGACGAGTTGGACCCCCAATGCAACGTGGGAAAGCTTGTGATCGGAGAACCCGTGGAACTGGACCGCGTGGATGCCATTTTTAACAACTCATTTGGCATGCTAGGTATCAATTCCTCTCTCGTGGTGACGCGATTTCATGACTAAGCAGATTTTAAATACAATGACCAAAGACGGCATCAAAAGTATCGTTTTAAAGATAATCGCAGAAATTGCTCCAGACGAAGATTTATCAAGCATCGCTCCAGAAGTGCGACTGAGAGATCAGCTGGAATTGGATTCCATGGATTTTTTGGATATTGTAATGGAACTGCGTAAACAATACGGAATCGAGGTCCCTGAAACAGACTACCAAGAGCTCGCTTCACTCGACAGCTGTGCTAACTACCTCGAGCCTAAGTTCGCAGCCTTACAAGGCAGCTAATTGAACTCAAGCAAGGCTAAGCCATCAAAAGACCACTATGAGGTGGTTGTCATCGGTGCCGGAATGTCCGGTATGGCAGCCGCCATACGCCTGGCTCATTTTGGCAAAGACGTTTGTCTACTTGAACGTCACAATGTAATCGGCGGCCTAAATAGCTATTACAGCATAGCTGGTAGAAAATATGACGTAGGGCTGCATGCGCTGACAAACTTTGTGTCGCCTGGCGTGAAAGGAACTCCCTTGGGCAAAATTCTTCGTCAACTCAGGATTTCGCGAGATGAACTCGATCTCAATCCACAGAAGTTTTCCCGGATCGCGTTTCCAGGCATAAATCTGAAGTTTGGCAATGAATTCACATTGCTGGAAGACGAAATTGCCCGCGAATTTCCGGACCAGACGGATGGCTTCCGATTACTCTTAAGGAAGATCTCAGAATGGGACGACAATCAATTAGAATACCCTGATGTATCAGCCCGAAGCGTAGTCGCTGCGTGTTTAAGCAATTCGATTCTCATCGAAATGTTATTTTGTCCATTGATGTTTTATGGGAACGCTCGCGAGCATGATATGGAGTTTGGACAGTATGTCATTCTGTTTAAGTCGCTCTTCTACGAAGGTTTCGCCCGTCCTTTTGAAGGAATTCGATTAATGCTCAGAGTCATTAGGGAGAAGATGAAGGAAACAGGAGTTGAGCGTTGCATGAAACTCGGGGTCAAATCGCTACGATCTGAGGGCAAAAAGGTTTCTGCTCTGGAACTAGATAATGGAAGGATGATTACTGCGGATAAGGTAATTTCCTGCGCTGGTTGGCCTGAAACTCTGAGCTTATGCGAAGACAGAGAAAAGGAAACCAACCTCGGTCAACTGAGCTTTGTTGAAACGATTAATATCCTTAAACGTCAACCGAAGGATTTAGGAATCGAAGATACTATCATTTTCTTTAACGACGCTGAGACCTTTGAATTTGCCCGACCAAAAGAACTCGTCGACGTGAGGAGTGGGGTGATTTGTATTCCAAACAATTACGACTACTCCGGTGACAGGCAATTGAATGAAGGCATTGTCCGCTTTACTGCTCAGGCAAACTTTGATGCATGGAGATCGTTAGACGAAAATACTTACATGAAAGAGAAGGCCCACTGGTTTGATGAGCTCAGTAAAGTTGCGTGTAAATTTTTACCTGTTGGTTCTTTTGAATCAATAAAAGAAGAATCCATCGCAACAGATATGTTTACTCCTACTACCGTAAACAAGTTTACCGGAAGATTCGGCGGCGCTGTTTATGGTTCACCACTTAAAAACAAGTCGGGACGAACCCACCTGGACAATCTTTTCCTGTGTGGCACTGACCAAGGATTCCTGGGAATTGTGGGAGCAATGCTAAGTGGAATTACCATAGCCAATCTTTATGGTCTAAGCGATGACTAGCTATTTCGTTGGAAAGCAAGCAACCGGTCAGTGACTTTCCCTTTACGGCTTACACTTTTCCTGAATGATTCCATCCAAACATGGCGAAAGATTGGTTAGAAGGCGTTGAAGACGAATACGATGTGGTCGTAATTGGCAGTGGGCTTGGTGGGCTCTCTGGAGCTAACTATCTGGCTAAGAATGGACATAAAGTCCTGCTATTGGAGCACCATTACCAATACGGCGGATTGGCGACATGGTTCAAACGACCTGGTAGGCACATATTTGATATATCACTGCATGGGTTTCCATTTGGAATGAAAAAATCTTGCCGCAAATATTGGACCACCGAAATCGCTGACATGATCGTCCAGCTCAAGCATGTCCGATTTGTTAATCCGCAATTCAATATTTGGACAACTTTTGATCGAATTGATTTTACGGACAAACTGGTAAATATTTTCGGCCTTGAACTCGAGAAAGTTGAAGCCTTTTACGACCACCTTCGTGGAATGGATTTCTTCGATAAGGATGATCGGACGACCGGTGATTTATTTGAAGAGTTTTTCCCTGGAAGAACCGATGTGCATCGGCTTCTCATGGAGCCTATAACCTATGCCAACGGATCAACTTTGAATGACCCCGCAATTACTTATGGAATAGTATTCTCGAATTTCATGAGTAAGGGCGTTTTCACATTCAAATGTGGAACGGACGTACTTATTGGGAAGATGGTCGAAGAAATGGAACATAACGGCGTGGAATTGCGGAAGAATGTATTAGTTGAAAAGATACAGGTCGAAGGTCCGGATGGACTTAAGCGTATCACAGGTGTTATGGTTCGGTCCCGCAAAAGTAAGGAGCCAAGGCTTATTAAAACCAAGGCGGTACTTTCAAACGCAAACGTGATTGGTACCATTAAAGATTTGGTTGGAGAAGAGAACTTTTCCCCAGAATTCCTTGAAAAAGCTCAGCCTGTTCGGATCAATAGTAGCTCTTGTCAGGTCTACATAGGGATAAAAGAGGGCGAAGAAATACCCGACATCGGAGATTTGGTATTTTGTTCTGAATCCAAAGAATTCAGTAGCGACGAATTGGTTGCCCTAAATACAACCAGCAGAACATTTTCTGTTTATTATCCAGATACTCGCCCTGAATCAGGACGTACAACCATTGTTACTTCGATCAACGCAACCTACGATGAGTGGACAAATCTCAGTGACGAGGATTATCAAATGCACAAGGCAAGAATGATAGAAGAGTCTTTAGTCGCGCTTGAAAAATTCATTCCGGATGTGCGACAAAAAATCAGCCACCTGGAAGCGGCAACGCCGAAAACAGTAGAAGCTTATACGCGGCATCCTAGCGGAACCAGTTTCGGAACTAAATTTGAAGGTTTGCCCGTCTCTTTGGAATTGCCCGAACAAATTGCTGGCCTTCATCATGCTGGTTCTGTCGGAATCATCATGTCGGGATGGCTCGGTGCCATTAATTACGGTATCATCACCGCGAATAAGATGGATAAATTCCTGTACAATTTGAAAAAGAATAATCTCAAATCCATTTCCATTTAAATGCCAGCAACTTCAGAAGTTCTAAGATCCATTCCGCATCGACCGCCATTTTTATTCGTCGATGAAGTTCTGGAAATGCGTGATGACGGAGCTACAACGCGATTAACCGTTAAAGAAAACTTCGAATTTTTTGAAGGGCATTATCCAGGTAATCCTATCATGCCAGGAGTTATTATTTGTGAAGCTGTTTTCCAGAGTGCCGCGGTATTCCTGGTTAAGAAATACTCAGGAAACTATGAGAATAAGAAAGTGACTCCAGTTCTTGGGCGCATCCTGAATGCGCGTTTTAGAGAAATGGTAAAGCCAGGCGACATCTTAACCATCGAAGTGAGTATTCAAGAGAAAGTGGGTATGTTTTTCATATGCAAAGGTGTCGTTAAAAATGGTGAAAAACGAGCGTTGAATATTGAATACACCTTAGCCCTCAAGGACGAAGATTAACCCTGGAATACGAAAAATGAGTTTTTTAAGAATGCAGGGCAGAGTTATTCTCGTAATGGGAGTAGCGAACAAAAAATCTGTTGCTTATCATATAGCAAAAACCCTGGAAGATGAGGGAGCCACCGTTGTCTACAGTGTTCGCTCCCAAGCACGAAAAGACAGCCTTGATAAGTGGTTATCAGGAAAGCCGGTCTATATCTGTGATGTCGAAAACAAAACGGAAATCGAATCCCTTGCTGGAGAAGTGAGTTCTGATTTTCCGCAAATAGATGGTATTGTTCATTCTATTGCTTTTGCTAACTACAGCGAAGGGATAAAACCATTTCATGAAACGAGTCGCGAAGACTTTTTACAAGCTACGCAAGTGTCCTGTTTCAGTATCGTGGAGGTGGTTAATGCGTTTAAACCATTTCTATCGGTGGATGCTTCTGTTTTGGCCATAGGCATTTCATCTCATCTCGTGACTGCTGAAAATTATGGATATATGTCTCCGATAAAAGCCGCGCTTGATGGTACTATGAGGTATCTGGCCAAATCATTTAGCAAGGATTCGAATGTTCGTTTTAATACCGTAAATCCCAGTTTACTCAAAACAAGTGCGTCTGCCGGTATCCCCGGTTACCTGGAAAGCTATTTGTTTTCAGAAAAAATAACCTTTAGAGGTGAAGCTGTAAAAACCCAAGAAGTTGCCGATGTAGCTGTATTTTTATTAAGTCCAAGATCAAGCGGCATTAATGGTGGAAGCCTCAAGGTCGATGCCGGGATGGACTGCAATTATTTTGACAAGGAAGTTGTTCGATTGGCGATGCGTCCAGAAACTAAAGGCGATCAAAACGTATGAGATTTGAACAAGTAGCCATTGAAGCGATTGCCTACGATACTCCTCCTGAAGTTCTTTCCTCGGATGAGATTGAGGATTTCCTGAATGATACTTATCAACGACTGCGTTTACCGAAAGGACGCTTGGAATTGATGACCGGGATTCAGGAGAGAAAGTTTTATCCTATTGAAACTCTTCCCTCAATGATCAGTGCCAAGGCCGGAAGAGCGGCCATGCAGAAAAGTCGTTTTGAGCGAGATGAGTTTGACCTTGTTGTGCATGCAGCCGTTTGCCGCGATCGCATGGAACCTGCAACCGCCTCTTATATCCATGGTCAGTTAAAGCTTAGCCCCAAAGCGCAAATCTGGGATCTCTCGAATGCCTGTTTGGGGTTTTTGAATGCCATCACTTTAGTCGGAGGAATGATAGAATCTGGTCAAATTGAGCGGGCATTAATATGCTCAGGGGAAAATGGAAAATCCCTTATGGACTGGACTTTGGCAGAGTTGAAAAAACCAGAGCAAACGCGTAAGTCTGTTAAACCTTATTTTGCAAATCTGACCATTGGTGCCGGCGGTGTTGCAGCCGTTTTATGTAAAGCTGATTTGGCTCCTGAATGCCCCAGAGTTTTGACCGGAACCGTTCGAACGGACTCGACAAGTAATTTGCTTTGTGAAGGAGGATCTTCGGGGCAAGGCGAGCTTCAAATGCTGACTGATTCCGAAGAACTCCTGAAAACAGGAATTCAGTTAGCGCAGTCAACCTGGTCTGCATTTATGGATGAGAGCGGTTGGAATGGAAACAGCATCGATCGATTTGTTTGTCATCAAGTTGGTTCTGCACACAGGCGCCAGTTGTTCGAATCCCTGAATCTTGATTTGGAAAAGGATTATATCACCTATCCAAACTGGGGCAACGTCGGATCCGTTTCCTGCCCGTTGACATTAGCAAAAGCTATTGAAGACAGAGTTATTTTGCCGGATGAGAAAGTTGCAATTTTGGGGATCGGTAGCGGACTCAGTTGCTTAATGTTAGCCTTACAATTCTGATTTGGAAATTCCTGATCATATTCGAACTGAGTACCCTTTCAGTCCTAATTGGTTTACGACCGGAGCTCAAAAACTTCATTATGTAGACGAAGGGCAGGGGAGTGCGGTGGTGATGATGCACGGGAATCCCACCTGGTCCTTTTACTATCGAAATGTAATAAAGTGCCTTAAAACCAATCACAGATGCTTAGCTTTAGATAATATAGGCTGTGGGCTTTCTGATAAGCCCCAAGATTATGAATACACGCTAAAGCACCATATTGAAAATGCCGTGGGGTGGATCGAAACCCTTGAATTGGAATCATTCGATTTGGTCGTCCACGATTGGGGTGGGGCGATAGGAATGGGTGTTGCACAAGCGCTTTCAAAAAGAGTTCGGAAAATCGTTATTTTGAACACAGCTGCTTTTTATATGGATAGAATTCCAAAGCGAATTGCGGTTTGCAAAATTCCAATCATTGGGGATTTGATCATTCGAGGTTTCAATGGATTCGCCTGGCCTGCAACCAGGATGGCTGTTTCAAAGGCTTTAACAAAGGAAGTCAAAGATGGATATTTGCTTCCTTATAATAATTGGAAAAATCGAATTGCTAACCTAAGGTTTGTTCAAGACATACCAACTAATTCAAATCAGGAAACCTTCAAGGTTCTGGAGGCAATTGAAACGTTTTTACCCAAATTAAAGGGACATTCAGTTCTTATAGGTTGGGGGCTTAAAGACTTCTGTTTTGACGAAGTGTTTCTTGAGAAGTGGAAGAGCATTTTCCCGTCGGCCGAAGTATTCGCGTATCCTAAATCAGGACACTACATACTTGAGGACGAAAAAGATACTTTGATTCCAGAAATCAGACGTTTTCTGACTGAATAAAATCAACGTCCGTAGAGAGAGCTTAAACCAGCCAAGTATTCAGCGCTTTCGTTGTTGAGAAGTTCTAATTGCCAAGACTGGTAACGCCATTGCCAATTCCCTAACGCTTTACCCGGTTCATTCATCCTTCCGGAACTGTCCAGACCCATTAAATCCTGTAGCGGAAGAATAGCCAAATTGGATGCAGATCGATATGAAGATCTTATGAAATCCCAACCGACAGCATTCCCTGGCACATCAAAGTAACGTTGAACATGGCTTTGAATACTTTCCCCAGCGCTTTTGAACCATCCAATTGTGGTATCATTATCATGAGTACCTGAATAAATTACCGAGTTTTTATCGAGGTTATGAGGCAAGTACAAGTTGTTACTATCACCGCCAAACGCGAATTGTAAAACTGCCATTCCAGGCAATCCAGTATCGTGAAGAAGCTTTCTGACTTCAGGTGTAATAAGTCCGAGGTCTTCGGCTATAATTTTAGCTTTGGGAAGGGCCTTATGAATCGCATTAAAAAACTCCAATCCCGGGCCGGCAACCCAACCTCCTTCTGCCGCAGTTTTTGCATCGGCTCGTATGGACCAATATGACTCAAATCCTCTGAAATGATCTATGCGGACTATGTCGTAGAGTTTGAGTGAAGCTTTGAAACGGTTAATCCACCAGATGAATTCGTCTTTCTTGAGTTGGTCCCAATCATAAAGAGGATTTCCCCAGAATTGACCGTCTTTAGAAAAGTAATCCGGAGGGCAACCAGCTACGGCTTTTGGTTTAAACGAACGTTTATCAATCTGGAAAAACTCCGGATTGCACCAAACATCTACACTATCAAGTGCAACGAATATGGGAATATCGCCAATAATCTGGATTCCTTTGTCGTTGGCATAACTTTTCAATTTAGACCATTGAGAATAAAACAAAAACTGGAAGAATTGGTGTGATTCAGCCGATAACAATACATCCGGCGTAAGATCTTTTTGTTTAATCGTTTTATAAGCACGAAACTCCTTGGGCCAATTTAACCAGGAGCGACCATCGAAATTATCCTTTAATGCCATAAACAAACCGAAAGGCTCCAGCCAATCTGCTTCCTTTTTCTTGAAGGTCTCAAAGTTCTTCTGAAGGTCTTTCCATTGATTGGAGGAGCTTTTGTATTTTGAGAATGCTTTACGGAGGACGGGCCATCTATATTCGTACAATAACCCAAAGTCCGTGCGACTTCCCGGCATAAACCTGAATGACTCTAAATCTTTTGTTTCCAGTAATTCTATGGCAACGAGGTCTTTTAGATTAATCAGGTATGGATTTCCCGCAAATGCTGAAAAGGTTTGATAAGGTGAGTCTCCAAATCCCGTCGGCCCAAGAGGGCAAACCTGCCAATACTTCATTTGGCATTTTTCCAGAAAATCTATAAACGCATAAGCGGAGTGATCCAAGGTTCCGATTCCTTGATCTCCCGGGAAGGAAGTCGGATGTAGAAGAACCCCTGAGCCTCGCTCTTTTAGCCAATTAAATAATGGTGGTCTATTCACTTAATAATTGAAGATTGTTAATCTAATAAAATAGCCGAAAACCTTGTCAGGTTTAATTTGAGTAGGAGAGAATATGTATAAGTCACAATAAAAACGTGCTATTTCGGTAAACGAAAAATATTAGACATAATATATATTGTGCGTTTTATACCTTGGCTTGATTCCGAACTGGTTTTGGGTTGTTGAGGTCAGAAATTTGACATTGTTAAAAGCGATTAATTCGCCAATCCCCAGCGATGGGTAAACGGATAATAGATAAACATTGCTCGACCAACCATCTCCTTTTTAGGGACAAAGCCCCAATAACGACTGTCGGAGCTGTGTGGTGAATTGTCACCCATAGCAAAAAAAGAGTCATTGGGAATAGTAACCGTCTCCGTAGGGTTACTCAGGTACCGCATTGAGGAAGAATTTCGGTATGAGTACCCTGCGTAGTTGTATACTTGCTTGGCATTTTTATCGAAAGCATCCGTTCCGGTTATTAACTCACCATTCCTGTATAATTCCGGAGCTTTCACCTGCAGCACATCACCAGGTACTCCGACGAGGCGTTTAATGTAGTATTTGTCGTCACCTACATTTGGAATATTTCCAGTTTTAAAGACAATAGCATCTCCAACATCTGGTCTAATGAAATGGTAAGAAATCCGGTCAACAAACAATGCATCTCCAGTATGGATTGCAAATGAGAGTACATTATCTCCTTTTTCTACTGTCTTTCCGGTTCGCACGTATGCAGCCCCTTTATGCATAACAACTCTTTCTCTTTGAAATCTTAACTCCTGTATCAAATCATTCCAGTCACCTTCATTGTCAGGGAAAAAAGCATCCATGAAAACCTCTTGCGGATGAAATTCTCCGGGAACCTTGAAGCTCACCTCAGTATTGCCCACCAACAAAGAGTACTGATTCAATCTAGTCGGCAGCACTAACCATTTTCTTCCTGGAACCTGTTCAAAATCATTTATCGGTAAGAGAATCTCTCCAGATACAGGTGCTGAAATTTCGCGTCGAACCGAACCCCACGCCAAAAAAGTAGCAATCTTACCCAAAGGACCGGGAGCATCTTCTTCTTCATATACCTCGTGCGTCATTCCGTTATATGAGGGATACATTGAATTCGTGGGAATTTTAAAGGGTTGTAGGAAAAAAGTGCGAATCGCCAAGGCGACTATGGCTGCTACAAGAAACATTTCGGCATTTTCTGCCCAAAAATTTTGCGGATAAAAATACCCGCCAACTCGCTTTAAGGCTTTTTCCAGTTCTTCAGAAGCCAAACGAACCTTTCCCCAGTCTTCTTCTCCTTTAATCTTCAAGGCCTTATTGAGCGCCAAGGAGGTCTCATGAAGTTCCTTCATATCAACCTCATCGATAAGGTCTTTCCTGAAGTGGTATATCTTTTCAGCTAATCTCAACCAGTTTTCGGCTTTTTCCCGGAGTTTTTTATGGTTATTTTTCTTCATGAAATAATTTACCTAAAAGATTTATCAGAGGTTAAACCGATGGCAGCCTAAATGTTTACAGATTAAAATTATTACTAGGTACTGCTTTTAAGAATATCAATAAAGGCTTCTTGGGGAATTGAAACTTTCCCAATTTGCTTCATACGTTTTTTGCCTTCTTTTTGCTTATCCAGAAGTTTTCTTTTTCGCGAAATATCTCCTCCATAACATTTCGCGGTAACATCTTTTCTAAAAGCACTCAGCGTTTCGCGAGCAACAACTTTACCGCCAATCGTTGCTTGCACCGGAATCTTAAACATTTGCCGCGGCAGAATATCTTTCAACTTCTTGCAAAGCTCCCTGCCTTTACCTTCGGCTTTGTCGACGTGCACAATGGAAGAAAAAGCATCTACCGGTTCCCCATTAACCAGAATGTCGAGTTTGACCAATTTAGATCTTTGGTATTCTGCAAATTCGTAATCCATGGAACCGTAGCCCTTGGTTATGCTTTTTAGTTTGTCATTAAAATCAACGAGCACTTCATTAAGGGGCAATCGACAGGTTAACATAAGGCGTGTTTCATCCAACGTCTCCGTATGTTCACAGAGCCCGCGCTTATCCATAACCAACGCCAATATGTCGCCGATATATTGTCCAGGTATGTGAATCGTAGCCACAATCATCGGCTCTTCAATATATTCAATAGTTTCCGGATCAGGCAAATTCACCGGATTATCCACCTGCAGGAATTGATGATCGGTTGTTTTTACTTTGTAAACAACACTTGGATACGTGGCGATGATATCAACATCATACTCCCTTCGAATTCGCTCCTGGATAATTTCCATATGAAGTAATCCCAAAAAGCCACACCGAAATCCAAAACCCAATGCTACAGAGCTTTCAGCCTGAAACGTAAATGCAGCATCATTAAGCCTCAACTTTCCCATGCTTGATTTTAGTTTCTGATAATCGGATGTATCGAGAGAATATATACCGCTGTAAACCATAGGACGGATCTCTTGATAGCCTTCGAGCATTTCTTTTGCCGGATCTTTGTCCAGAGTGACAGTGTCGCCCATTTTAATATCCGAGACTGCTTTGATGTTCGTCACAATATAACCGGAATTACCGGCCGTCAGTTCATCGACCTCCTTCATTCCAGGTGTAAAGATCCCTACTTCCTTTATCTCAGCTTTGACGCCATCCTTCATCAAAATGATTTTATCACCACCTCTTAGTCTGCCCGAAAAAATCCGAACATAACAGATAACCCCCTTGTAAGAATCGTAAACTGAATCGAAAACCAAGACTCGTGTTTGTGGATAATCAGCAAGTCTTGGCGGTGGCACGTGTTTTACGACCGCTTCAAGAATTTCTTCAATCCCTATCCCCTCCTTCGCGCTTGCCAAAACCGCTTCTTCAGCTGGGATCGCCAAAATATCTTCCAGTTGTTTCAAGCAAAGTTCAAGATTTGCACCAGGTAGATCGATTTTATTGATAACCGGAATTATTGCGAGATTCTGGGCAACAGCTAAATGCGCATTGGCGACGGTTTGAGCCTCTACACCCTGAGCTGCATCAATAAGTAGAAGAGCTCCTTCCGCGGCAGCCAGGCTTCGGGAAACTTCATATGAAAAGTCTACGTGTCCGGGTGTATCAATCAGATTAAAGCGGTAGGTCCGGCCGTCTTTTGCGGTATAAAGCATGGTAACCGGGTGGGATTTTATGGTAATACCACGCTCTCGCTCTAAGTCCATCGAGTCGAGCAGCTGCTCCTTCATTTCCCGCTTAACCACTGTTTGAGTGCTCTCTAGCAAGCGATCAGACAAGGTTGTTTTGCCGTGATCAACGTGAGCGATAATACAGAAATTGCGGATATCTTTTAATGGATACATTTTTGGGTCATTTACCTCCCCGTTTAGCAGCAGTACCGACAGGAAATAAACGCACGAATTGGACGGAAAAAATGAACCTAAGCAAGGCTTTTCCCTGATTGGTCACGAATGCTTGAAATCGTCAAATTCCTGAAATGCCTCGACTTCCATTTCTCGGTCAATTCGTTTAGCAAGACTCTTAAGAATACCCCCCATGCCGCATTCAGCAAATTGTGTGATACCGGATTTCGATTTTGCGGCTAACATGCAATCTTCCCACAGTACCGGAGAAACCACCTGCTTAACTAATTTCCCTTTTATTACTTCCGGTTCTTGAGTCGCCGATGCGTCTACATTAGAGAATACTGGAATTATTGGGACGCGGAAGCTGATTTCTTTCAAATAACCTTCAAATGCAACGCGCGCTGGTTCCATAAGGCGACTGTGGTAGGCACCTGCTACCGTGAGAGGCATCAGGCGCTTAAATCCCCTACTCTTTCCGGCTTCGACTGCTGCATCAACGTTTGAAGCTTCACCTGAAATTACAATTTGGCCTGGGCAATTCAAGTTAGCCATGTCGACATCGAATTCATCCGCCAGGGCTTTAACATCTTCTCTGCTTCCTCCTAGCACACTGGCCATGCCGCCATTAGTTTGTTCGCATGCCATTTGCATGAGTCTACCACGCTCCGCGACAATTTGAAGTCCCACCTCGAAATCATAGACCCCGGCCACAGCTAACGCTGTCAATTCCCCTAAGCTCAGTCCTAGCGCAGCGGCTGGTTGCTCTTCAGGACTCGAATTCTTCCACAAGGCATGACAAACCAGTCCATGAACGTAGAGTGCCGACTGACAAATATTTGTCTTTGTCAATTCGTCCTGAGGACCCTCAAAGCATACCTTGGAAAAATCATATCCCAGTACTGCGTTTGCTTTGTCGTAAAGCTCTCTTACAAGTGAGCTGTTTTCGTAGAGGGATTTCCCCATCCCGACTTTTTGAGCTCCTTGGCCTGAAAATAGTAAACCTGTTGGCATATTCGCCAATCAGGCATCAGAATTTCCTGATGCGATCAACTAAAAAGACTCCAAGCATAAACCTCGTCTTAAGAAACAATACCGCCTGTACTGAGGAAAATACCTTTCAGGTTCATTTCCAATGCTTTCGCATTAGGCGAGAATTTCAAAGCATCATTCTTACTGATTAATCCCTCTTGAACCAGATGATACAGGCTTTGATTAAATGTGTTTGAACCGTTTTCCTTTCCTGCTTCCACCACCGCTGGAATTTTTTCAAACAAACCTTCCTCGATTATATTCTTTCCCAAAGAATCAATTACAAAGGTTTCGATGGCTGGGTACCGGGTATCGCCCTCAAGCGATGGAACCAGCTTTTGTGTGCAAACTGCCCTGAGTGAACCTGCGATTTGGCGACGCATTATTACTTGCTGATCAGGAGGAAAAAATTCGAATACTCGTTGAATGGCCGCCTGAGATCCAGATGAGTGTAATGTTGATAGTACCAAGTGACCTGTCTCAGCTGCCGATAAAGCAGTTTCGAAGGTTGTCTTATCACGCATTTCTCCAATTAGGATGATATCTGGATCCTGTCGTAACACAGCACGCATACCTTGCGAAAAACTCGGGGCATCGATTCCTATTTCACGTTGATTAAAAACGGACTTTCTATCATCAAAATTGAATTCAATAGGATCTTCCAACGTTACGATATGACGATTCAGATTATTATTTATCCAATTCATCATAGACGCCAAAGTGGAAGACTTACCGGATCCGGTGGCTCCACAAATCAATACTATTCCATCTTTTAATTGACAGAGATTCTCCAAGACTTCCGCGTTTGAAATATTCAAATCGTCAAAAGTTGGAGCCTGGTCCTTAACATGGCGAAACACTATACTGACGCTGCCTCGTTGGAAAAATCCATTTACTCGAAAGCGACCAATTCCAGAAATGGAATAACTATAGTCGATTTGTCCATTGTGTTCCCAATCTTCCTTGAACTTGAATGGCACAGTTTCAGCAATGAAGTCCCTTGTTTCGGCCGCACTTATTGGGTCCATGTCGACTTCTTGAAGAACACCGTTGAGACGCAAGATTCCAGGCTTGTCAGATTTGATATGGATATCACTGGCTTCGTTTTCAACTGCCAGTTTGAGGAGGCTATTGATTGTATCTTCTGCGCTCATAATGGGTGGATAAGAATGTTTTGAAGGGTTAATAGACTGGAGATGCAGCTAGACTAAAGAGTTGCTTGATTTTTCTAATGAAACCAAACCTACTCCCTATAATAAAATAAACAGAAAGTAATATGGCTCACAATTTTTACGGCGTCCTTACAGCAATGGTTACTCCTTTTAAGGATGGAAATGTCGATTGGGATGGTTTAAAATCCTTTACCGAGTGGCAAATCGAGCAAGGAGTCCAAGGCTTGGTTCCAGTTGGCACGACTGGTGAGTCTCCTACTCTGGATCATACCGAACATTCAGAAGTTGTTGAAAGTGTAGTTAATACGGCCTCTGGAAGAATTCCCGTAATTGCAGGAACAGGCTCCAATTCAACCAGGGAGGCCATTCATCTTACGAAATTAGCGCATAAGGCCAATGTTGATGGGATGCTTGTCGTTACACCTTACTACAACAAACCCAGTCAAGAAGGCCTTTTTCAACATTTTGGGGCCATAGCTGAGTCTACCGATAAACCCATCGTTTTATACTCAATCCCTTCCAGATGTGTGATTCAGATAGAGGTCGATACTCTTGTCCGATTGCGAGATAAGTATCCCCATATCCATACCATTAAAGAATCAGGTGGAAAATGTGAGCGTGTTTCCGAAATCCGACAAGCGCTTGGAGATGATATGACCATTCTTAGTGGAGACGATAGCCTCACTCTTCCATTTATGTCTGTTGGCGCAAAAGGGGTTATTTCTGTAGCATCCAATCTTTGTCCGAAGCCGGTTGTGGACATGGTAAGTGCCGCTCTAAATAATGACTATGAGACTGCCAAATCTATTCAGGAACTTCTCTTTCCTCTTTTCGTAAATCTCTTTGTTGAACCCAACCCGGTTCCAGTGAAAGTTGCCATGAAAAACGCAGGTATAATTCAAAGCGCCTGTGTGCGACGTCCGCTTTGTTCCATCTCAGAAAGCAACTACAAGATCGTAAGCGAAACGGTTAACACGCTTAACGCAAAACTCGAAGTATGAGCCTAAATATTTTAATACAAGGAGCACTCGGCAGAATGGGTGAAGCTTTAAGAAAGGCCGCGGATGAAAAAGGTCATACAATAGTAGCTGGAATTGATATAGGTGATTGTGCCGAAGATTTTATTGAAGGTGTAGATCTTGCCATAGATTTTAGTCACCATTCTGCCACAAAGGAATTGGCTGTTTGTGCAGGAAAATATGGCGTTCCAATAGTGATAGGAACTACGGGACACTCAGAAGAGGAAAAGACTGCCATATTGGAGTCGCTTAAGTCTGTGCCAATTGCATGGGCAGGTAATTATTCCTTAGGTGTTAATTTGCTTTTTTACCTCACTCAAAAAGCTTCGGAAATCCTGCCAAATAACTATGACGTGGAAGTCACCGAAATGCATCATCGATTTAAAAAGGATGCTCCAAGCGGAACGGCCGAAAATTTAATCGAACGAATAAAAACTGCTTCAACTCGTTCGGATCACAAATTGATACATGGCCGGGAAGGAATCATTGGCGAAAGAACGGAACGAGAAATCGGTGTTCATAGTTTGCGTGGAGGAGATGTGGTTGGAGACCATACAGTAATGTTTTCAACTCCAGGTGAACGACTGGAGCTAACTCATAAAGCATCGGACCGAATGATTTTTGCAAAGGGGGCTATCCATGCAGGAGAATGGCTCATTAATCAGAAGCCCGGTCTCTATAATATGCAGGATGTGCTTGGCCTTAAATAATCGATGATAGCGTCTCTAAACGGTATTGTTGTCGAAAGCAGACTTTTGCAGGTCGTCATTGAGGCTGGAGGCGTCGGCTATGAGGTCAATGTCCCTATAACAACTTCCGAGAAGCTTCCAGGACTTGGACACCAGGCTAAATTGTATACATACGCAGTTTATCGTGATGATGCGCAGGCACTTTATGGGTTTATAAACCGAAGCGATAGAGAGTTTTTTAAACTTCTTGTAGAGAAAGTGTCCGGTGTTGGTCCGAAAATGGCACTCACTTTGTTTTCAAAATTGAGTGTTAAAATGCTTGAGGTAGCCATAATCAATGAAGATGCAACATTGCTGTCTCAGTGTCCAGGGATTGGCAAAAAAACGGCGGAAAGGCTTATTATTGAGCTTCGCGATAAAGTTAAAGGCGGTTTTGGTTCTCAACCGATTCAAGGGAAAATTGGCAGCCTCGGACCTTCCGTCGAAGGTGACGCAGAGGCCAGCAAGTTCCAGGACGCAATATCTGCACTTATTGCTCTTGGTTACAAACTGAACGAAGCTGATAAGGCAGTAAATCGAGCTATAAATAAACTAGGACCTTCTGTCAGCGTGGAAGAGCTAATTAAAGCAGCCCTAAATCCTTAGTAGGAAAACGGTCTAACGCTTAAATTCGTAACTAGAATACTCCAGTTCAAAGTCTGGTATTTCTCCTATACCTTCCCTATGGTTGGGCTGGTCCTCATTTTTTGTATAAAACGAAGGTGCTTCTGTGATGGTCCGCAAGCCGGAGTTAGACCTCGCGTGCCGTAGCTCCTGAACATAGGACCAACTTGGACTCTCATTCTGGGCCTTAAGTGCTCTGAAAAATTCAAGAGGTGGTTCAGATTGATTTGGAACAGTTGCCTCGGCAAAAGTTTCGATTTTTTGTAAACTGGAATTATCCGCCCGTACCATGCGGGCGGATCCAAAAGGACCGCTGAAGTAGATAGTGGCGAAAGATCCAATGACAACTATCAAAGCCGCAGCAGCAAACACCTGACGATTTAATGCAAAGAAAGCAGGTTTATTCCGGCCACCAACCAAGGCTGGTGATATCAAAGGAATAACAGGTCTTGCAGTCAGTGCCGCAAAGTGCGTCGCCTGATGCATACGGCAGTAACTTTCGAATGTTTTCTGACGACTACAATTCCTCCCCAACTCGTCTTTCAGGATCGTGAGTTGGGCAGGATTGATTTCCTTGTCTAAATAAAGGTTTACGAGGTCTTCGAAAACATCATCTGTCATTGAAAGTCTTTACCCATTTTTTCTCGTAAACTCATGCGGGCACGAGCTATACGACTTTTTACGGTGCCAATTGAAAGTCTTAATTCGTTCGCTATATCTTCGTAAGACATGTTCTTAACATTACGCATAACAAGTATTTCGTTATGTTTATCCGTTAGATCTTTCATGCATTCGGCAACCTTATCTACAAATTCTTGAGTAACTGTTGCTTCGCTAGGCGATTGGCCTTCAACCGGGCAAATATCGATCAGGCTAAAATCACCTTCATCGGTTAAAGTTTGCTCCAAAGATATTGATTGTCCCCGTTTACGGCGGAACCAATACCAGTATTTGTTGTGGGCCAAGTTTGTGGCAATTTGAAACAGCCAGGTGGAAAAGGCGCTATCACCACGGAATTTTTCGAGTCCACGGTGCGCGCGAACGAATGCATCCTGAGTTACTTCCTCCGCGTCTTGCTTGTTTTTAAGCATCTGGTGGACTCTTGAGTAAATCCTATCCCAGTAACGGGAAACTATTTCGGTAAATGCATCTTCATCGCCGTTTTTAAACTTCTCTACAAGCATACGGTCGATGGCTACTTCCTGTGCTTTATTTGTCATAAGGTTTCTGAGTTGGAAATGATTATTGAAGGTTTGTTCCTTGGCGATGGGTAGTTTCCAGAGTTTACGTCTTTTTATAAATAAACCCTAAAAGGAGTAATGAGTTTCAAGATTTTTTTATCTGAGCTATTGAGATATTCCTTAGTTGTATTTTTAGATGTATAAACCTTAAGAGCGTTCAAATATTCACCAAATAACCTCTTTGATTAATTCCTTGAGAAAGCTCCTCAAGTTATTCCAAATTGACGTTGACATGCTAAGTTCTGCGGCATTTCTTCCCAACTTCTTCACTATTAAGTGAGGAATTGTGGTTTTTATGGGTCGGTAGCTCAATCGGTAGAGCAGGAGATTTTTAATCTCTTGGTTCGGGGTTCAAGTCCCCGCCGGCCTACCACAGTTTTTATGGCTTTTAGATTTAGGTTCTGGACGTCGCGTCCATCCCAACGGAGCCAATTGAACCAACCACCAAGATGCTGGGAATTGAGAATAGTTCTACCTTGGATTAATCCTTCGTGGATTACTTTCTATTGCGATACTACAATACGAATGGTCAACATGTCTACAATATTTGCCTTGAGAATCGACCAGACCTGGTGATTTTGGATATTATGCTTCCCGTAGCGGATGGAGCCACCTGTTTTGGTGATGATAATACCAAAATCCTAAACATCGTTTCAAAAAACCCCAAATCATCCAGGTCCTCAGAAATATTAACTGCAAGGGAACGTGAAATACTGCAACTCGTTGCTGAAGGACTTAGCACTCGGTTGATCTCAGAAAAATTGAGTATAAGTATCAAAACTGCTGAAAACCATCGGACAAATTTAATGCGTAAACTTGATTTGCATAATGCAGCGGGCCTCACACGTTATGCGGTCGATATGGGATTTGTGGAAAATACACCCTTATTCGATTAGGTATTGAATGTTTTGAATGATAGCTTTTTGCCCTCTCCCCACCTTCGAACCAACAGGTCTATCAATAAAGGATGAGTACCTACTAATTCTGTTCGGTAGGTGTTGAGGTCTTTGTTATCTTTTTCCGACGATTCACAAATGGCACTTATGTCTCCTTCTGGTCCTGCATGCCGACCTGGAGATAAAAACAGTTGGGCAATAATGACGGCTCCCGAATTATAGGGAGGCTGATTCAATATCTTTTCCAGGAGCGGTTCGTTAAAATCATAAGCAGAGCCATTGCGACGTTCCATCGAAGCTGGTGAAACATCAATCTCCCGGCTGTTCATTTCTTCCTGAAGGAGTTCAGCAAGTACATTTCTTACCGTGGTGACGGATTCCCTGGGACTTCCATGATCCACTAAAACGACTTTACAACGCTTCAATCCCCGTATTTCCATGGTTTCCAGAACTCGGTCCCGAAGGATTTTTACCAAAATGTCTCCGCCATTTGATTTGCTTTGATAAAGAGAGCCCAAAATCTTTGCCCTGAAGGTGGGATGGTTTTCAGCAACCTTTCTTATTCGACGCGGAAGATAATCATGAATTGCCCCGGACTCACCGAAAAAGAACGGAAGAATTGTAAATGAGTGACTCCCCTCCTCTATCGCTTCAACCAATTGTTTCTCCAAAACCTTAACAACTTTACCATCCAGCTGTTCAGGAGGTATTTTATCACCGTGGAGCAGTGGCGCGGGTATCACTTTTTCTCCAATAACTTTTGAAAGATCATCTGCTATTCGGCACAAATTCAAATAGGCATCTGCTCGAATGGAACCATTATCTACAAGAAATATCATTCTTTACTAAAAAAATAGAAATCTTAGTTGCGCAACCCCATCCTAAAAGTCTACTCCTAATAGTTTAAATTTTGCTGAGTCCTTTTTAGTTAAAAACGCTAACATTTGTACACCCATCGCTTCGATGATGAAAAAAATCACCTATCTAATTTGTTTGTTTGCTATTACCCTATCTTGGATGGGTTGCCAAAGTTCTGGTCGCCCTACTCCTGAAATGACCCGTATGGGCTTAGGTACCGGGCCTGGAGGGGCTGATGGTGACCAAGCTGGAGGAAGAACAAACTCTGGTAATGTTCCTGGTTTCGGATTTGAAAGCGGTGAAAATCTTGACCAACGCGATTCTTCAATCGGCAATCTCGCAAACGCCGATTCCTACGAAGTCGTCTACTTCGATTACGACCGTTCTTATATTCGTGAGTCTGAGCGTTCAAAGCTGAATGAAACCGCCAAGTTCCTACTTCGAGACACTTCGCAAAGGATTGTGGTTGAAGGTCATTGCGACTGGAAAGGAACAACCGACTACAATTTGGCACTTGGTGACCGTCGTGCAAATTCGGTTAAAAGCTACCTGGTTCAACTGGGTGTAGGTCCTTCCAAAATCGAAATCCTGTCAAAGGGCGATTTGGATGCGGTGGAAGGTGCTGACGACGCTGGACGTCAACTAGACCGCCGGGCAAATATCATCCTGATTCCCTAAGCGCCTAAATACTTTTTCAAAAGAGCCTGCTTCCCTGGAGCGGGCTCTTTTGGTTTCTAGTCTGCGATGTCGCTGAGAATGTTCTTAATCAGCTTTTTGCCTTTAGTCATCATGGTTAGACTGAAGCTTTCGTTCGGAGCATGCATACCATCTTCTGGTAAATACAATCCTACCAACAACGTATCCATCCCAAAGACTTTCTTTATGTCACTTATAATGGGGATGCTTCCGCCTTCACGTAGGTAAACGGGTTTCTTTCCAAATAATGCTGCCCCATGTTTTTCGGTCGACTCAAAGGCCTTGGCCAAAACGGGATTCATGTCGGCTGGTGTATTTGGTTTTCCGGGAGGAACAACCAGGTATGGGTTTCCATTGTGTTCAATTTCAAAGCTCAACCGCATTTGTTTGGGGCAACGTTCCTTGATAGTTTCCATTAACAGTTCTTGAATCCGATCAGGGTTTTGATTGGCCACCAATCGACAGCTTATCTTAACGAACGCCTTACTGGGAATCACTGTTTTGGACCCCTTGCCTTGGTAACCTCCACCAATACCATTAAACTCTAAGGTGGGGGCCAGACGAGGCGCTTCAGAGGCATTGAGCCCAGGCACTGTATAGAATTCATTAACCCCTAAAAATGTTTTTAAATCATCCAAATTTTCTTCAGCCCTTACAAGTTCATCACGCTCCCATTGTTCGATACCTTCAATGGAATCGTAGAAACCCGGGATATTGATGGTCCCGTCGCTATTGTGAAGTGACTGACACAAATTTGTAAGTGCGTGAATAGGATTCATAATCGCTCCTCCATACAGGCCGGAATGTAAGTCCTTGGACGCCCCTTCGAGCGAAACTTCCAGGCAGCTGATCCCACGCAAGCCAGTGGTTACGCTAAGTTGATCGGGTCTCAGACTTCCGGAATCGCAAGCAAAAACAAAATCACCGGTGACCCTGGCGGCATAGGGTTCAAGTGCGTGCATAAAACTAGGACTGCCAATCTCTTCTTCACCTTCCAGAATGATAACAATATTTAAACGCAGATCGGGCCGTTCATCTAAAAGTTCAGATAAGACACTCAGATAAACCGAAACCGGCCCTTTGTTGTCGGCAGCGCCTCTCCCGTAAATTCTATCTCCACGAATCTCCGGTTCAAATGGAGCGGATTTCCATAAATCGATTGGATCGGGTGGTTGTACATCATAATGTCCATAAATGACAACCTTCGGTGCTTCCGGTTCTACCAAATGCTCTGCCAAAATAATTGGGTGACCGGTAGTTTTGATGATTTCAACGTCAAACCCGATCGTCTTCAGTTGCCTCTCCAGATAGTCACGCGTATCTGCCAACCCTTGTTTAAAAGCAGAGTCAGCGGAAACACTGGGAAATCGGATCAGGTCTTTTAATATGGTAAGTGGGTCAAGAATCATTGGTAACGACCTTTATTTTCTTCATAAATGGGATTTACTTTTGGCATGAGTGCCTCGAGTCGATCAATTCGTTTAAAGTCCGAAGGGTGCGTGGAAAAGAAAGGTGATGGTTCTTTCCCTTGTTTAACCAAACTCATTTTCATCCAAAAATCCACAGCTGCTTGGGGATTATAACCTGCGCGGGCCGCATATATGACCCCAATCTCATCCGCCTCCAATTCGTGTCTTTGTGAGAAAGGAATCGCCAGTGCATAGGCGGAAGCGGCCCCATAAGCGGCAGTCCAGGCATCGCGGTTTTTATCGTCCTCCAGTGCTACATTTAGCGCAACACCAGCGATCGCCGCAGCGACGCCCTGAGACATTCTTTCAGATCCGTGGCGCGCGGTGACATGCGCAATCTCATGGCCGATGACGGTGGCCAACTCATCGTCGGAGGTGGCAATATCCAAAATTCCTGTATAGACTCCTACCTTTCCGCCCGGTAAGGCAAAAGCATTGATGGTGTTCGGTTCGTCAAACAAGACGAATTCCCACTCAGCACTCGGCAAATCATCCCCAACGGCTTCCGAAATCCGTTGTCCGACTCTATGGAGGCGACCTGTTAGCACAGGGTCGGACGATATGGGGGCCTGGCTTTTCAGTTTTTCGAATTCAGATATTCCAAGCTGTAATTCTTTTCCCACAGAAATAAAATTCAGAGAAGTCCTTCCGGTTTCAGGAACCGTGTAACAACCAGCCAGAACCAAAATGAATGCTGTAAAACAAAGCAGTGGAAATTTAGTGAATGAACGAATCATTAGATTATTGGTTGAAAGAGATTTTTTTTGATTGGACTGCAATTAGTGACGAAAGTGCCTTACGCCGGTAAAAACCATAGCCATACCGCGCTCGTTCGCTGCTGCGATCACTTCATTGTCGCGGACGGATCCACCAGGTTGAATGGCAGCGGTAGCACCAGCATCAGCCGCAGCAAGTAAACCATCAGCGAACGGGAAAAATGCATCGGAAGCAACAATGGAACCCTGCAGATCAAGGCCAGCCTCCTTCGACTTCCAGACCGCAACTTGTGAGCTATCGACCCGTGCCATTTGACCTGCTCCGACACCCAATGTCCGTTTGTTTCCTGCATATACTATGGCATTCGATTTTACGTGTTTAACCACACGCCAGCCAAAAAGTAACGAAGCCCATTCATTTTCTGTCGGTTCCCTCTCAGTAACAACTCGATACTCCATGGGGTTGGCTTTCTTCATGTCTTTGTCCTGGACTAATAGTCCTCCGACCACCGATCGTATCTCGCGAAGGGCTTCAGCTCCTACACCATCCTTGGCTACCATAAGGCGCACGTTCTTGCGTTTGGCAAACTGGGCCAAGGCTTCATCGGTGAAACGGGGGGCAATAACGACTTCGCAAAATATTTCTTTTATGGCCAGAGCGAGTTCTTCATCCACGGTTCGGTTGGCTACAATAATTCCCCCAAAGGTAGCGAGTTTGTCCGTTTCAAAGGCACGATGCCAAGCTTCCATAATGGTGCGCGCACTTGCTACACCACAGGGGTTGGTGTGCTTCAGAATAGCCACGGTTGCCTCTTCAAACTCGCCGATCAGGTAAGTTGCAGCGGTAATATCGAGAATATTATTGTAGCTGAGTTCCTTGCCCTGAAGCTGATCATACACATCAAAGAAATTTCCATAAAGCGCCGCCTGCTGATGTGGATTTTCACCATAGCGAAGGTTTGAAACCTTAGGCAGACTCAGTTCCCAGTTTTTAGGATATCCACTAATGGACTCCATGTCGGGTTCCACTTGCTGAAGTGCCAGATAGTCCGAAATCGCTTTGTCATATTCAGAAGTGCGTCGATAAACCTTCAACGCCAGTTGTTTGCGTAGATCCAGTTTTGCGTCCTCATCTTCCGAGGTCAAAGATTCGAGAACTCGGCTATAATCTTCTGGTTCACAGACCACTGTAACGCTGGCATGATTTTTTGCAGAACTTCTCAACATGGATGGTCCGCCTATATCGATATTCTCGATGGCATCCTCATAACTGCAATTCGGATTTGCCGTTACCTGCTCAAACGGATACAAATTAACCGCAACCAAATCGATCATGGATACTCCGTTCTTCTCGGCTTCCGCCAAGTGGTCCGGCTTATCACGCCTGCATAGAAGTCCACCATGGACCTTAGGATGAAGGGTCTTTACCCTACCCTCCATCATTTCAGGGAATCCGGTATATTCACTAACATCAGTTACCTCAATATTGGCTGCACGCAGCGTCTTGGCGCTACCTCCTGTAGATAAAATGGTATACCCATGTTTTTCAGATAGTACCCGGGCAAAATCTACCAGACCGGTTTTATCGAACACTGAAAGGAGCGCTAATTTACTCATTGATGGCGAGTGTGGGAGTTTTTGTTTTCAGAACAATGCCGAAATGCATTCAACTTCGCTCCATTGTCCTTCGCATATGAATGTTTGCAAAGAGCACTCGCCATAGCCTGATTTTTCATTCTCGATTCAGAAAGTATCCACAATTGCTAAAACAAATTTTCAATCAACAGACCACCAGGCTTTAGACTCCACCTATGAGATACACCGATTTGAATCCTTTTATGGGAATGGGAGCCAATTGTACCCTCATAGAGATTGGTCCCTTCAAGTTAGTCATCGATTGTGGGATTAACCCTAAGAACGTAGGCCTTACGGCCATCCCTAACCTTGATTTACTGGACGGCCATGTAATCGATTTGGGGATTTTAACTCATTGTCATTTGGACCACTTGGGAGCACTTCCCCTATTGGTTAAAAAAGTTCCCGGCATCGAGATTATTATGAGTATTCCCAGTCAAATGCTCTATCAACGTATGCTTCAGAATTCAGTGAATGTCATGCGGCGTCAGCGCGAAGAAAGCTACATACCTGAGTATCCTCTCTATGACCGGGACGATATTGATCGATTGGCAAATCATGTTTACCCAATCATGTATGGTAAAACAAAGGTTCTTGAAAAAGAAGGCGAGCAGCTCTCCGTCACCCTGCACCCGGCAGGCCATGTGGTGGGTGCTGCGGGTATTGAGTTAGTCTACAATAACAGAAAAATATTTTTTACCGGAGATGTTCTTTTCACGCAGCAAAGCACCTTACCTGGTGCCAGGTTTTCTCATGAAACCATCGACACACTGGTAATGGAAACAACTCATGGAGCAAAACCATCGGACCCCGTCTACAACAGAAATGTAGAGGTAAAAAATCTCCTTGAAGCGGTAAACAATACCATCAAAGGAGGTGGTTCTGTACTCATTCCTGTATTTGCATTGGGAAGGATGCAGGAAATTCTCAGTATCTTGTATCAAGCCCGTTTAAGAGGAGCTATTCCAATTACTCCTGTTTTCTCATCTGGCCTTGGGATGGAATTGGCCGAATTTATTGACAAGATAACCAAGCGAACCGAACTCTGTACTTTTTCAAGCAAAGTAATTCGAGAACTGCGTGTGAAACCGGTAAAAAACTTACGTCCAGGAAAACGTGTCCCCCTGCCAGGAATCTTTGTTTGTAGTAGTGGTATGATGGTCGAACACACACCTTCATGGAAAGTCGCAGCCTCGCTTCTACCGTTTAATGAAAACACTATCTGCTTTGTCGGATATTGCGATCCTGACACACCCGGCGGAAAACTGCTTGATACAAAGCCAGGAGAGAAATTTGGTTTTGATACCTTGAACCTGCAACTGCCATTACGTGCACGTCTACGTAGATTTGATCTCAGTGGTCATGCAAGTCGCGACGAACTTCTCACCTTTGCAAAAGTAAAAGAACCTAGAAGTATTGTTCTCTCCCATGGCGATCCCGAAGCTCGTGAATGGTTCAATGGTGCATTGAATGATGCCATCGAAACCGTTCGGGTTATGAATCCCAAGCCATGCGAACCCTGTACCGTTTAACGGTTCACACCTTTTCCCGCATGAATAAAATCAATGTCATCGATAAAGTTATAACTGAGCTGAAGGAAGAAATAGCGTTGGCAATGAAGGCACAGCACGAAACGTTCGAAGCCGCCACGGATGAAGATGCCTATTCTGATGGCAAATACGATACGCGGAGTCTCGAGGCGAGTTACCTTGCGAGCGGCCAAGCTCAAATCATCAAAGAATTGGGAGATGCATTGCAGGCTTTCAAATTATTGAGGACACAACAATTCATTCAACCTCCCACCCAACGAGCGAATTTAGGTTCATTGCTTGAAATAAAGTCCGACAATACTTCAGCTTGGTATTTATTGGGATCCGGAGGTGGTGGCATGGAAGTGATAGTTGAGAATTTGCCAATTCTGGTTCTAACGCTTCATTCACCGCTTGGACAGAAAGTAGTGAACAAGCAAGTTGGCGATTCAGTGACACTTCCAGATGGTGAAGGAATTATCGTTCAGATCATCTAAAAAACTGAACAGATTGCCTGGCTCAAAAACCTGCTTTCGAAGGATTTAATCCTCCTTCAAAAATGAAAGTAAACCGTTGTAACCATTTTCATGCAGCGCTCTACCTCGGTCCTCAAATAGAGTTTGCGTTCCGGCGACTCCATGTCCTTCGACCAATCGATTCATAAAGTTAAACAAAGCTCCCACATTAATTGCATCGTGCAAGGCTTGTTCCGACCAACCAGCCGCCAACACGGAATCGACTAACTCCTGGGTCAATCTCGATGGCTGTAATGTTAGTTGCTTTACATAAACAAGAACCGGCTTCATACGCTCATCAATCGGAGCCGAATCAAGGTCCTCCAGTAGCTTGACTATCAACCCTGCTTCCAATCCAAAGGACTCAGCCGTTACTGAGTGGATGCCGTGACAATATTCACAGGCGTTGAGTCCCGAAACGTATGCTGCTATCAGCTCACGTTCCTTCTGTGAAATTTCCGATTCCTGCCGCATCACTGCTGTATGGTAATGAATCAACGCCCGTCCTGCTATTGAATTTAACTGGAGAATATCCTTCACTCCAACCAATGGCCCATGATTTTTGAAAAAGCTCATAACTCTTACATGTGGAGGAGCTAAACAGCTGTCCACACTTCATCCCAATTTTCTTTAGAAAGGAAACACTAAACGACTCCAAAACGTGATCTGAGTTAAGGAGATTTTACAGTTTGGAATTTTAGTGCTTTAACCCAGGAGGAATGCCCCTAAACCTAACTACTCTATCCTATCTATTGGTGACTGTATTTTCTAACTAACCCTAAGTTGAAAGTTTTCATTAACGTTCCCTGCAAATCTCTTTTACTGGTATTCAGTTCCATCACTCTGTTCATTTCCGGGTGTATGATTGGCCCTGATTATGAAGCACCCGAACTGAATACTCCTTCGGCATACCACAACGCAGCTTCCAATCAGGCTTCCAGCCTAATGGGCGGTTGGAGGCAACTATTTCAATCTCCCGAACTGATAGCTCTCATCGAAAAAGCGGAGAGAAATAATCACACTCTGATAGCAGCCTGGCAGTCTGTGGTTGCCTCGCGCGCCATTACCCGCAGGTTCAAGGCCGAAGGCCTACCTCAAGTAGACACCGGTCTAAGCGTAAATTATTTTAACAATTCGGACGCCGTTGCACAGGACGGATCGGGGGACTCTGGTGAAAGATATGACGCCGATGTGCTAGCCAGATGGGAGTTGGATTTATTCGGAAAAATACGGCGAAGCGTGCAAGCGGCAGAAGCGAATGCAGATGCTCAGGAAGCGCTTTACCAAGATTTCTTGTTTACTCTGCAGGCGGATGTGGCATCGCTCTATTTTCAAATTCAATCATTTCAGTCTGAAATCGAGTTGTTGCAAAGAAGCCAGGAAACCAGACAAGAATCGCTCGACCTCATCAAACAGCGATTTCAAGCAGGAACGGTAAGTGAACTGGCAGTTGCTCAAACAACCTCACTCCTCGCGAACGCAGAATCACGGCTCTACAGTGCAATGCGAACTCAAAACAGTCTCAAATATGCATTGGCAGCCTTGCTGGGAGAAACTCCAGGGACCTTCCGATTTATCCCTTCTCCTTTGGACGACGATCCACCGAAAGTTCCAGCTGGTATTCCCGGAGATCTGCTTTCACGTCGTCCAGACATTCGAGCAGCGGAACGATCACTCGCTGCCTCAAACGAGTTTGTCGGAGTCGCCAAAGCCTCCTTTTTTCCAAGCATCACTCTAAGTGGAACCCTGGGATACGCATCTCGTGATTGGAATAATCTTTTCAATTCTGGATCTTCCTTTGATAGCTTAAGGCCTGGTGTTACGGTCCCCCTATTCGAAGGCGGACGATTAAGAGCGAACGAGCAACAAGCACTTGCACTCTATAAAAAGGATCTTGAACTCTATATGCAGACTGTGATTTCCGCCGTGACGGAGACGGAAGACATGCTGCAGTCCATTCGCTTGCTCGACCAACAACGAATAGCAATCGGTAAAGCCGTAGAAGCTTCTCAACAGGCCCGACGGATTTCATTACTACAGTACCAACGTGGACTGTCTGATTTTATAACTGCTCTGGATGCCGAACGAACTGCACTCGATGCCGAGCAGCAATTTGTCCAAGTGAAGCGCGCTCAATATTTAGCGGCTATCAATCTTGTGCGTGCTTTGGGAGGCGCGTGGTAAAGTCCTTTTCTAAATAACTATGACCCTTAGAAATATACTTTTACGAACCCGCAGACTTCCCGAGATCCTACTGATCTTTCTGCCTTTGTTTCATTCATTTGGTCAAACGCCGGTCTCGGTAGCTAAACCTCTGGTAGAAACATCTCAATCTCGCTTTCAATTTACCGGAACCATCACCTCCGAACGCGAAGCGGCCATTTCTCCTCGAGTAGCCGGATTGGTTTCCAAAGCAGACGCAGAAATGGGTTTCCTTGCAAAAAAAGGAGACCTGTTGGTGAGCCTCGATGACACCTTGGCACGTATGGAGCTGAAGGAAAAGGAGCTGAATCTGGAAGCGGCTCTGGCCGAGCTGGCCAATTCAAAGCGCCGCTTTGATGAAGCTGTGGAATTAGGCGATTCCAATTTTCCCCGATCCGAACGAGAAAACCGGGAGACCACTTATCGCATGGCAGAAATTGCGGTCAGTCGAATGAAAACCATGGTCGAAACTCAAAGAGAAATTGTTGAGCGGCACCGTATCATTGCACCATACACGGGTACCGTTATCGAAAAAAATGCTGAGGTAGGAGAATGGGTGCAAACGGGCAATCCAGTATTGCGTTTTGTCGACACCGAAAACCTTCGCTTCGATATACAAGTGCCTCAGGAACAAATGAGTCTCATTCTAAAATCGAGCGCTGTGACCGTACACATCGCTGGAGCCGTTGGAGATCCTTTCGATGCACATATCGAAGCACGATCACCTACAGTGGACGTTAAGACACGGACTTTTCAGGTTCGCATCGGTCTAGATAATCCACCTGCTTTTGTAAAACCCGGCATGTCAGCGGAGGCTGTATTCAAACCTGTTTCGGATTCGGCAAACTTGTTTATACCACGAGACGCGATCTTAAGAACATCCGACTCCAAAGTAATCGTTTGGGTGGCAAAAACAAGTGGTCCCAAAACTCTGGCATCCAAACGAAGCGTTCAACTTGGTGCATCAAGTGGTGACATCATAGCAGTAATAACAGGTCTCGAGGCTTCGGATGAAGTGATATACCAAGGTAATGAATCGCTTCAAGAAGGTCAGGAAATCCATATCGTAGATTCCATAATCCCCACGTTTAGTCGTTAGATGTTTGATTGGTGCATAAAACATCCCACCCAGGTAGCAGTTATCGCGTTGCTCATTTGCGTTTTGGGAGTAGTGGCTGCCGTCAGGATACCGGTTCAGATGATTCCAGATCTTGATATACGCACCATATCCGTTGTTACAGGTTGGCCCGGCGCCACTCCGCAGGACGTGGAAAAAGAAATCCTGATTGAGCAGGAAGATTACCTGCAAAATGTCCAGGGTCTTCAGCGCATGATCTCATCTGCCTCCATGGGCTCCGCCAGCATTGAACTCGAATTTCCTTCAACAATCGACGTGAACGACGCGCTCATCCGTGTCTTAAACGCCCTAAGCCAAGTGCCCAGCTATCCGGAAAACGTGGATGAACCCCTCGTGATAGCTACATCGTTTTCGTCCAACAACTTCATGTTCTTTGCGATTCAGGATACTTCAGGGAAAAGAACACCGGAAGATGTGCTACGTATGTTCGACTTCATTGTTCAAAGAGTAAAGCCGCGTATGGGGCGCGTTCCGGGAGTATCGGACGTTCGCATACAGGGCGCTCCGGAACAACAGATCCGTATCAACGTGGATCTGGCTCGCCTTGCCGCGGTGGGCATAACGATGCAGGAGGTAAGAGATTCGATTCGTGACCGCAACCGGGATATTTCCGCAGGAGATATAAGTAGTGGAAAACGTCGTTACCTCGTCCGGACAGTTGGTCGCTTCGAATCACCGGAGGAATTGTCATCCATCATTTTGCGTCGGACCGGAGATTCAGTAACGACCTTGGGTGATGTTGCTGAAGTAGAACTTGGATTATACGAGCAAAGGTCCCTGGCCTATCTCAATACCTTTCCAAGTATTCTTGCCTCGGTGTCACGGGAAATTGGTTCCAATGTGATCGATATCCGCGACGCCATGATGGAGGTAGTGGAGGAAATCAATCAGGACGTGTTGGGTCCCGAACAACTTGTAATGTTTAAGACCAGCGACGATGTGCGCTACGTGGAGGCTTCCATACAAAACGTTTGGCGGAATCTCATTCTAGGTGCCATCGCAGCAAGCATCGTTTTGTGGCTGTTTCTAAGATCCATTTCAGGAACGCTACTCTGCGTGGCTGGTATCCCGATATGCACCATCGCCGCCTTTATCGGACTCCAGGCGGCAGGCCGAACCATCAATGTTATTTCTCTGGCTGGTGTGGCCTTCGCCATTGGAATGACAGTGGACAATGCGATTGTGGTACTGGAGAGCATCGAAAAGAAGCGACGCGAAGGCCACGGTCGAATCGATGCTGCTTTGATTGGCGTCAAAGAAGTGTGGTCCTCCGTTCTCGCTTCCACCATGACCACCATCATCGTGTTTACGCCCGTCTGGCTCATCAAAGAAGAAGCCGGGCAATTGTTTTCCGATATTTCCATCGCGATATCCGGCGCTATTTTGGCTTCGATGCTGGTTTCTATTGCCATCATTCCTACCGCCAGTATCCGGTTTAAAACTTTGGGGAAAACCGCGAAAATAGGTACGCAACGTCCCCGTCTATTTCAATTCTTTGATTCTCTCATCGAGAAACTGGTTACTTCCTCCAAGGGAGCCCTAGTCGGTGTTATGGCCACCATTGGTGTAAGCAGCTCCATCATTTATTTTATGACTCCTGCAGCTGAATATCTTCCGGAAGGAGAGGAAGCCAAAATATTCTGCCGGATATTACCGCCGCCTGGTTACAACCTTCAAACACTGGAGACTATAGCAAAGGAGATAAACGAAAAGTTCAGTCCCTTCTTGGTACAAAATGGTTCTTTAGAAAATGAATCGCTGGACAAATCGATCCCCCCAATTATTCGACTACGCGTCACCATCAGCAACGATAGAAGCCTGGTGGTGGCTGAAACCTGGGATCCGAATCGAATCGATGAACTTCGAGTTGTGTTTTCAGACTACCTTAAACAATTTCCCGGAATTCGCAGTTTTATCAGCAAAGGTTCCATCATTTCCAGCAATGATGGTGGCTCTCGAAGCGTAAATCTCGATATTGGCGGACCTGATTTGGGCGAAATTTATCAGGTTGCAGAAGCGGCCTATCGGCGGGCCTTTGAAGTATTCGATGAGCCTTCGGTCAATTCCACACCTTCCGCCCTCAGTCTCCAACAACCAATGGTTGAAATTCGACCCGATTGGGCTCGTGCCACCGAGCTTGGATTTACCAACGCTTCTTTAGGATTCACAATTCGGGCCCTTACAGATGGTGCCTATGTGGATGAATTTCTCCTGGATGGACGTCGGGTCGACATGTTTCTTTACAGTGGAAAAGGCGAAGTTGAAAGCCTGGATGCACTGGCAAATCTTCCCATTTATGCTCCGGCCGGAGGCGTGGTTTCCATGGATTCTTTTGCTGAGTTGGTAGAGACCGTAGATACCGATTCAATACGAAGACTCAATGGTGACCGAACCGTTACATTGAACATTATTCCTCCCAAATCGGTAGCCTTGGAAGACGCGGTCGAAGTCGTTCGAAAGGACCTGGTAAAGTATATGCGAGACCAGGATCTTGTTCCTCAGGGAGTAGCCGTCGATGTCACTGGGGCTGGCGACCAATTACTTAAAACTCGGGAAGCACTTTTGGGAAATTTCCTGATTGCAGTGATATTATCCTATCTCCTTTTGAGTGCTGTATTTTCGCACTGGGGATTTCCCTGGATTATTCTGGCAACGGTACCAATTGGAATAGCAGGAGGTATTGGCGGACTCTGGTTATTGAATAACGGAGGTGCATTCCTGGGGCTACTTGGAATGAAATCCATACAACAGCCTTTCGACATGATAACGATGCTGGGTTTTCTTATTTTGTTAGGCACAGTGGTAAATAATCCGATACTCATCGTCAGCGGCACAATCGATCGCTTAAGAGCAGGCGGCCAGGTGGCGATGTCTGTCAGGGATGCAACTCTCTCTCGGATACGACCTATTCTGATGTCCACAACAACGACAGTATTTGGCATTGCGCCATTGGTTATATTTCCCGGAGCTGGAACCGAATTATATAGAGGGGTTGGAGCAATTGTGCTGTTCGGCTTACTATTTTCGACCTTTGTTACTTTGGTATTTCTTCCGTCATTCCTCGTACTTTGCTTGAAAATTACGAGCAGGCTTTTTACTAAAGCCACCCCTGTCTCAGGCCAGCTGTAGGCGGAAATTCATGCCACATTAATAGTGTCCACTGGTCATCCTTGCAATCTGCTTCTATTCAGATTTCAAAGTCGTTATTGCTGATGGTGATTGAAAAGCTAAGAGAAGAAGGTTTAAAAAATTACCATGCAACGTTACCGGGATCATTTTATTCGAAGTATCTATTTGTTAATTCCAATACTTTTACTTCTTCATGGTGAAAGCTTTGGTCAAGCACCCATCCGTCCCAATATCATTTTCATCATGGCGGACGATATGGGTTGGAATCAATCGGGCTTCAATGGAGGCAACAAGGAGCTAACTCCTCACATCGACAAACTGGCCGAGGAAGGGTTGCAGTTGACCCAATATTACACGCACTCAGTATGCGCTCCAACGAGAGCCGCCTTCTTGACCGGTAAATACGCTTTCCGAACCTGGAGTGACTGGCGGACTGAAGATTTCGGAAAGGCGAGCTACCTTGCTAAACTGGGACTTACCCTGGCCTACAACGACCGAGGAGAACCAACCCGACGCATTCATGGTTTAGACACCAATGAACGAACGATCGCCGAGGCACTCAAGGAAGCTGGTTACTTTACTGCAATCATCGGCAAATGGCACGCAGGCGAATGGCTGCCTGAGCACCTCCCCATGGGCCAGGGATTCATGTACCAATACGGTCACTACGCGTGGGGAATTGATTATTTTCAGAAAACCATTGAGCACAACGCGCCAGCTACTTTTGCGGTTTACGACTGGCATCGAAATCAGAAACCAGTTCAGGAATCTGGATATTCGACCGATTTATTTACGAAGGAAACGGTCAAACTAATCGCCAACCAGGCTGACCGCTCAAAGATGGGACAACCCTTCTTTTTATACGTGGCCTATAACGCAGTTCACGGTCCACTCAACGTTCCAGGCCGCTATAAACACCTGGATGCCCGCGATGCCATGCTGAAGGCTCTCGATGATGGAGTTGGCCAAATTGTCGAAGCGTTGGATTTACATCAAATGCGTGACAATACCTTGCTTGTATTTACCAATGACAACGGACCAGTCATGGAAGAACTGAGTAAGCCTTACCGGGGAACGAAGAACACCACTTTTGAAGGCGGAGTTAGATCGCCAGCAATTGTTCGTTGGCCGGGCCATACAACCAGCGGTAGTAAAACCAATGGAATGATGTTTGTCGCGGATTGGTTCAGCACCTTCATTTCCGTGGCTGGTGGGTCCCATAAACAGGAGACCCAGGTAGACGCTTTGGATATGAGCCCAATGTTGTTTCACGGAGCAGACAGTCCGAGGGACGAAATATTTTATGACGTTTCAGGGAGTGTTCGACTTCCAACTATCCGAAAGGGTGACTACAAGCTTATGGGCGATGCCTTATACAACATCGTAACAGATCCTTACGAAACTACGGACGTCGCCGATCAGCACCCGAAGTTGGTTACGCAGTTAAAAAACCGACTAAAAATAGTGGGTGACGAAAGACCTCCGTTAGGAGACAAACCCTTATTGATGGATCCACCTCTTCCTTATGTTTACGGGCAGGAAGAAAACCTGAATCCTCCGCAGTGGCTTAAAGATCATGTAGACGCGATAAGAGAAACCCAACCTCAGTCCTGGGCCGAAGGTGAAACTCCCTGGCCTAAAGCTCCCCAAGGCGCTAACGCCAGCAAAATGACCGGGGGTGTAGATGAAAGGCCAGTGAGCAAATGAAAAACTATTTTGGTAGGCCAACCACCCGAGCCTGGCGAAGCTTTAGCATGAGCTGGTCCTCGCTGTGCTGTTTAATATTCACAGGAATTTTCTTCCTTCCATGTTTCTCCCTCGCACAACGAATCGAAGAAGAATCGGTCGGTTTTTATCAAAGACGAGGCTCTCAGTATTTTGAATTGGGGAAATTCAAAGAAGCGATTGCAGACTGGGATAGAACCATTGAGTTAGACCCACGACTTGAGCCACGGCATTGGCAACGCGGTATCGCCTACTATTACGCCAAGGAATACCAGAAAGGCGTCGATCAATTCGAGCTACACCAGACCGTCAATTCGCAGGATGTGGAAAACGCCGTTTGGCACTTCATTTGCAACGTTCGACTCAACGGAATCGAAACTGCCAGAAAGCAACTCATCCCCATCCAATACGATAGCCGTGTCCCCATGGATAAAGTTTGGGATCTGTTCGCCGGTAAAGGAACCGTCGAAGCTGTGTTGGAGGCTGCCAACCGCCCCTCCCCCTACAAGCGACAACAACTTTGCTACGCGCATCTCTATCTCGGTTTGTATTTCGAAGCACTGGAAAAAAAAGACCTGGCACAGCGCCATATCGCTCTGGCCGCGAACGACTATTCTATGAATAATTACATGGGAATGGTCGCACAGGTGCATGCCAAAACACTGAAAGACTAAAGTAGGTTTTCTATCTATTATTACCGTTCAGATTGCTCGTAGGGAATCGCATTGCCTAGTGCTTTGGATAAAGTAACCAAAGCCACATTGTATCCATGGAAAGCTTCTACCTGATTGAGTCGCGATTCGGTTAAGGCTACTTGCGATTGCAAGACATCGAGCTGCGTGCCTCCACCGGCGGCATAAATTTCATTCGCAAGTCGCAATGATTCCGCGGCTTGATCAATCACTTTTGAAGAGGCCTGAGCAAGTTCAGACGCTTGCTGCAATTGGTGAATGGCTCTGCGAACTTCCACTTCTACTTCGAGCGTTGTTTGTCCGAGATCCAGGCGAGCCTGTTCAAGTTGTGATTTTGCTTGAAGGACCTTTCCCTCGGTAGATCTTCCGTCAAAAATGGCCCAACTTGACTGGATGCCGATTGTCCATCCGTTCAAAGCGTTGCCAAAACTGTTTGATACAGTGGACTTATTAAATTGATAACTCCCTACCAGATCTACATCGGGTCGGTTGCCTGCTCTCTCGATGACGATGCCCTCTTCACGGGCTTCAACGATTAACTGAAGCTGTTGTAATTCTGGCCGATTCGCTCTTGCAATTTCAAGCGCTCTGACCAAATCCACTTCGGAAGGAGTAAATTCCAAGCTGCCGACGAACTCAGGATATTTATGCGCATCTTCAGGTACACCGGTAAAACCCATAACTTGCCTGAGTTCTTCAATTGCAATTCTAAACCCATTGCGAGCTCGTATCAGTTCAGGTTGGGAGTTGGCGCGCTCGACTTCCGCACGCAGCACCTCAAATTGCGAAACTGCTCCCGCTTCGAATCTATTTTTGGCGTCCCGAAGTTGATTGTCCAGCAGCTCAATATTTTGCTCCTGAACACCAATACTTTCTCTGGCCAAAAGCACATCGTAGAACCTCGTTTTAACATCCAGAACAGCCAGATTAATCGCGGCCTTCAAATCATACAAAATAGCTTCTTCCAGTAAATTTTGAACTCGCAGTGCAGCCCTAACCCCTCCTCCCTTATAAAGAGCCTGGCGAACGTTCAGTGCGATATTCCAGTTCTCGGTGTTCGGGTCAAACAACCCTCCGAAGGTTTCGCTCAATCCACTATCTATTTGATTATAGTTAGCGTTCAGCGTTGCTTCGGGTAGTGCCTGCGAACGGATTTCAACAATCAGACCTTCTTGCTCACGGATCCGCTGTTGAGCCTGAAGGATGGAGAAATTGTTTTGCAACGCATAGTTCAGGACCGTCGGAAGATCAAGCCTGTCGGGAATAGCTACCGGAACTCTGTTTTGGCCAATAGAAATTACCTGAAACAAAAGGCAACAAATTGAGATACCAGCTAACAGCTTTGTCTTCATACCTGGTCCGCCTCCAAAAAATGAATGCTGCTTATCTCTCCTTCGTGATTTTTTGCAATCAACATGTAAATTGAAGGGATAATCAGCAGCGTAAAAAATGTCCCAATTGCCATTCCGGCAACAATAACCAGACCGATACTGTTACGCGCTTCGGCTCCAGCTCCCGTTACCAAAACCAAAGGAAAGTGTCCGCAAACAGTCGCCGCGCTCGTCATTAACACAGGGCGTAATCGCGTCAATCCAGCTTCTTTTATCGCTGCAATCTTCGTAAGCCCGCTTCGTTGAAGCTCATTGGCAAACTCTACGATTAAAATACCATTCTTGGAAACGATTCCGACCAAGGTTATCAAACCGACTTTCGAATAGATATTTAAACTAGTCGTCCAAGGGTCTGTCCAAAAAGGCATCTGGGGGTTCTCGAATTTTAAAAACATAAAAATCACCGCACCGAACATTGCCAACGGAACGGAACCTAGTAAAATGATGAACGGGTCTCTGAAACTGTTAAATTGGGCAGCCAGTACCAGGAAGATCAATACAATCGCTAAACCAAATGATGCCAGGAAGGTATTACCTTCCGCTCGGAGCTGTCGGGACTCACCGGTGTAATCAATATTGAACCCCTGTGGAAGGATTTTTGCTGCCTCTTCTTCAAGAAACGACAAGGCGGAATCCAATGGCAGGCGAGTAACACCCGCGATTTTTACAGAATTAAATTGCTGAAATCTATTTAACGATCGCGGAACCGTTTTGTGTTCAATCGTAGCAATTGAACTCAAGGGAATCAATTGATCACCCGGACCGGTCACATAAATCGAGGTTAGCTGATCGGGATTCAGTCGTTCCTTCCGTTTGATCTGCGGAATTACTTTATAACTTCGACCGTCAATGTTGAATCTATTAACGTAGTTGCCTCCAAACATGGACGAAAGGTCATTTCCAACATCGGCTAAGTCCAAACCCAACAAGGCGACTTTATCTCGATCTATTATAATTTCGGCCTGAGGTTTATCGATTTTAACATCTACATCTAGAAATGGAAAAAAGGAGCTAGCCATGGCCTTTTGAGTGAGCTCGTCCGCGAATCTTAGGATCTGCTCACTCTCGGCAGTCGATACGATCACCAATTCCACCGGAAAAACACCGGCTCCAGGCAAGGCAGGTGGTAGAATTGGGGTTACGCGAACGCCTGGAATGGTAGACAACTGCTGTTGAACCTGGGGGAGTAGCTCGAAAACAGTTTTCTCCCGTTTATCCCAAGGGTGTACGATCATCCCCCCGAAACCAAAAGTGGGTAACGTTTGTTGAAAGGTAAAGTCAGTCTCGGGAAAGCTCATCCAGATCCGGTTCACTTCCGCGGCAGACAAACTCGTCTGTTCGACGGTTGAATTAGATGGAGTGCTCAGAATTCCTATAATGATTCCCTGGTCTTCAGTCGGCGCCAACTCGTTTTGGTTTTGTTGGACGTAATTGAACATAAACAAAGTTAATCCGAAGAGCACGATCCAAGAAAAATAGACGAATCCTCTGGAACTTAAGGTACCATCCAGGACTCGAGCATAGATACGTCTGAGACCGTCAAAGCGATCATTCATTTTTCGCTTAAGCCAACCGTCTTGGTCACTAGGTTTTAAAAGACCAGCCGCCATCATCGGTGACAAAGTCAAAGCAACAACCCCTGAAATCAGAACTGCACCTGTGAGTGTGAATGCGAACTCTTTAAACAATGCGCCGGTTATCCCACCCTGAAATCCGATTGGGGCATACACCGCAGCAAGAGTGATCGTCATCGCGATGATAGGACCAACCAATTCCCTTACTCCCAATATTGCCGCATCGAGAGGCGGCTTTCCTTTATGCAAATTTCGATCCACGTTTTCAACCACTACAATCGCGTCATCCACCACTAGACCCACGGAAAGAACGATGGCTAATAAGGTCAGTAAATTGATCGAAAATCCAAATAGCTGCATAATGAAAACAGAACCGATCAAAGAAACTGGAATCGCAACTACCGGAATGATTACCGATCGAATCGATCCAAGAAAAAGAAAGATTACAAAAACTACGATCAACAATGTTTCGGTTAGAGTTTTAATAACTTCTGAAATCGCGCTCCGGATATATTCCGTAGCATCGTAATTAACCAAGGCTTCGATTCCGGCTGGCAAATCCTTTTGCAGGGCCGCCATTTCATCTACGACTCCTTTTAAAGTATCTAACGCGTTTGCATTAGGTAGAACATATATACCAATCGTCGTCGAAGGAGTCCCGGAGTAACGGACATCGATATCGTAAAACTCCGAACCAAGAACCACGTCTGCGATATCTTCGAGGCGAACGATCGCGTTACCGTCCTGCTTAATAACCAAGCTCTTAAAATCTTCAATCGAGCGCATATCGGTGTTGGCTGTCAGATCTACTGAAATCAGAGATCCTTTAGTGCTCCCGGGTGTCGACAGCACATTATTGGCGGCCACCGCCTGCCTTACCTTGGAAGGGCTAATGTTGAGTGCGGCCATTCGGTCTGGCTTCAGCCAAATACGAGCAGCAAAGGTACGCGCGCCCATTATTTCGGCTCGTTGTACGCCTTGAATTGCGGATAAACGGGGCTGCACAACACGCAGTAAATAATCTGTGATTTGATTTTGCTCAAGAGTCCTGGACGAAAACGAAAGGTAAGCCGTCGCAAATTGGCTGTCTGCAGGTGTTATATTAATCGACGGAACTTCTGCTGACGGCGGTAAATCAGCCCGAACTCTATCTACCTTAGAACTGATTTCAGCCAAAGCCTTGTTGCCTTCATAGTTTAGTTTAAGCCTGACGTTGATAGTGGACATCCCCTGCGCACTGATCGACTCAATGTAGTCGATCCCATCTGCCTCAGCAATCGCCTGTTCAATGGGAGTCGTAATAAATCCTCGAACCAGTTCAGCATCGGCTCCTACATACACGGTATTGATAGTGATGACCGCGCTTTCACTTTTGGGATACTCACGCACGTTGAGCGAACTGATTGCCTGAAGACCAGCGATAATAATGACAAGGTTTACCACTATCGCCAATACAGGGTGTTTTATAAATATTTCCGTAAATGACTTCATAACTCAACCATGCCCCAAAAACTTGATATCTATGAGTCTGAAGGATTCGGATTGATCTCAGCTTTCGGAGCCAAGTCATTATTAACAATAACCGAAACTCCGTGGCGTAGCTTAAAGGCTCCGGTAGAAACTACCTCCTTGCCAACCTCCAGGCCTTTGGTGATTACTACAAAATCTCCCCTGGCTTCTCCTAATTGAACGAAATGTTGTTCAACCATTTTTTGACCGTCATTTTCTGTAATCACAAAAACGGAGTCGCCGAAAGAATTGTAGAGAATCGCTGTAGAAGGAACTACCATGAAAGACTTCTCGTCCGGAAGATTCACCGAAACTTGCGAAAACATACCCGGAAGCAATTTGTCATCCGAATTATCGAGAGTTGCACGCAAGCTTATGGTTCGGGTCGATATCTCAACTTCAGGATTTATGGCTGATATTCTTCCCTTGAACGACAGCTCAGGATACGAGTCCACTTTAACCTCAACTTCCATGTCTAATGCTACCAGGGAAATCCATTTTTGCGGAAACGAGAAATCGACGTATATCGGATCCAGGGATTGTAAGGACACAATTGCGTCGCCGTTATTTAAAAATTGACCCTTATCAATTTGCCGAATCCCCAAGCGACCGGTAAATGGAGCGGAAATCTTTTTCTTCTCAATAACCGCACTCAGGTTTTCCATTTGAGCGGAAGCAGATAAAAAAGTCGCCCGCGCAGAATCCAACTCAGCCTGCGCAACCGTATGGGTGCTTCGAAGTTTTTCAGTTCGATCCAGACTTACCTTAGCTAGTTGAACGTCGGCTGCTGCCGCTGCCAGTTGTGCCTCTTCAGCTGTGGTGTCCAATTCTACCAACAGTTGCCCTTCTGTTACGGTTTCTCCCGATTCAAAGTGAATTTTAGTAATCTTTCCCGGCACCTCAGAGCTAACTGTGACTCCTTGAACCGCAGTGAGTGAACCGACGGCATCCAAGGTCTGATTCCAGGTTTCTTCAGTTACGGTTGCACTGGTAACATACTCCGGCGGCAGCTGAAAATCACCAGATGACATTAAAGTCCTGATTTGAAGTCCTTTGATCGTTATTATAGAGCCAACGACTACCAAAAGTCCAAAAAAGGTTATGAGTATCTTCTTTAACATCGTCTATTTCACATATCTCCCAAGCCAAATATTTCTTCTTTCAACAGGTCAAAAAGTTGAGGTGGATCAGTTGAAGTTTAGTATTGTCCGGCGATATTGTAGGAAAACTCATCTCTGGCAACCAAGACCTATAAAAAAATGGGGCGGAGCAAATCAACCTACCTTAATTGCCCGATTTGCCCCGAAATCTCTATGATTATGGCCTTATCGCACCATCGAATAATAGTAATGTGAACGGGATAAAAGCGGCGTTTTTTAGCTGGCTATCCGGCAAAGCCTTGTCACCTTGGCGGCTTCACTTTTTTAGAGATGAATTCCAGCACTATAAGAAACATAGCTATCATAGCTCACGTTGATCACGGCAAAACAACTTTGGTTGATAAGTTGCTACAACACGGGGGAACCTTTCGCGAGAATCAGGAAGTTGAAGAACGTGTCATGGATTCAATGGATCTTGAACGCGAAAAAGGCATCACTATTAAAGCGAAGAACACTGCGGTTATTTGGAAGGGTTACACCATTAATATCGTAGACACTCCCGGTCACGCCGATTTTGGAGCCGAGGTAGAACGTGTGATGAAAATGGTAGATGGCGTTCTTTTGCTCGTTGACGCCGTCGATGGACCTCAGGCACAAACCCGCTGGGTTTTGCGCAAAGCGCTTTCACATGGTCTTAAGCCTATCGTGGTAGTTAATAAAATCGATCGTGACCACGCAGACCCTGAAGGCGTTCACGACAAGGTGTTGGAGCTATTTTTAGACCTGGAAGCTAACGAAGACCAATTTAACGCGCCCTTTCTCTACGGAAGCTCGAAACAAGGATGGGCCGACCGGGGCCTCAAGGGCCCGCGCGAAAACCTGGATGCGCTGTTTGAAACCATTGTGGAATCCATTCCTGCTCCAACAGTTGAGGATGCTCCTTTCCGCATGTTGGTTAGCAACATCGACTGGAATGACTTTGTTGGACGTGTGGCGGTTGGTCGGATTCTCAGCGGATCTATCAAGCAAGGCGAAACCATCCACGCTATTAGAAAAAATGGTACAAAGCAGCGGGTGAAAATCACCAAACTTTTTACCTACAGCGGAGTAAAATCCTCTGATTCTATTGAAGGTATAGCTGGTGATATTATAGGGTTGGCTGGATTTGATGATATCGACATCGGTGATACATTAGCAGCATCGATTGAAGGCGTAGCATTACCGTTTGTTGAAATCGATCCTGCAACCATTCAAATGGAATTCTCTGTCAACGATGGTCCATTGGCAGGTAAGGATGGCAAGAAAGTCACTTCCCGCCAGATACGTGAACGTTTGATACGCGAGACTCAATCCAATATCTCGATCAGTATTGAAGACACAGACAAAGCAACAACTTTTAAGGTCAATGCTCGTGGAGCTATGCAGATCGCCGTTTTGGTTGAAACCATGCGACGCGAAGGTTTTGAAGTATTGGTTTCTCGTCCCAATGTGCTTTATAAAGAAATTGATGGACAACGGTGTGAGCCCATCGAGAAGGTCTGGGTAGAAGTTCCTGGTGAGCAACTTGGTGGAGTGATGGAATCGTTGAGTAAACGCAAAGCCACCATTACAAATCTGGAACATCACCATGCCGGCGTAACGGTTGAAGCGGAAATACCTACACGCGGATTGATTGGTTTCGAAAGCGAACTGGTAAATTTAACCAGTGGCCATGGAGTCATGAGTCACTTGTTTTTTGAATACCGTCCTTACTGTGGTGAAATTATAACACGCTTATCTGGCACATTAGTTTCTATGGACCAGGGCAAAGCGGCCACTTACTCACTGGAAGTTCTACAAACGCGCGGAAAGCTTTTTATAGGACCTCAAGACGAAGTATATGCCGGTCAGGTGGTAGGTGAAAATCCACGTAACCAAACTTTACCGGTCAATCCAACGAAGGAGAAGCAGCTGGATAATATGAGATCCAGTGGTAACGACAAAACGATTCCACTTACTCCTCCTATCCGATTCAGCCTTGAGCGTGCGATTGAGTATATCGAAACAGACGAGTTAGTAGAAGTTACTCCTAACTTTCTCAGACTCCGTAAACGCACTCTCGATGCCAACCAACGACGCAAGGAAGAAAAGCGCAGAGGAGAAGTGGTCGAAGCAAGAGGTTAGTAGATAAAAATATCTTCAATCCTGGAGAAAATCCAAGACATTGGAAGCAGTCCAATGGGCTTACGGAACTAGGTGATAGAGATATTTAGTTACCAAGAGATATTTCATAGATCTTACCTGCCAGCATATCCGGTAACAGTAAGCGATTGTTAGTTTCATCCAGATAAAAGTCGGCCGCTGATTGGAATCCGTCTTTGAGAATTTGAACCGAAGAACCGTCTTCAGATATTTTCCACACCTTGGCTTGAGACCAACTGGAGGCGTAATAATTTCCATGACTATCCTGTTCGACGGCATCCACACCGCGCAATTGATCGGCAACTAATACGGAGAGCTTACCGTTTTTATGGATAAGGAAATTACCTTTAAAAAATGCACCCACCAAAAGCTGTCCATCGTTACCGACACCGACCCCATTCGGGTTGGTCATGAGTGGATTTGAATCGATTGTCAGAGAAACCGAACCATCCATCTTAACGTGATAGACGCGCCCGATGATTGGCATTGCCGCAGCTTCTGCACTGTCCAATGGCCACAAGCCGTCGGGACCTCGCATTTTGGTATTTGCCCCCATATCGGTAACATACACACCTGTCCCATTTGCATCTGAAGCGACATCATTTAAGTAACTCGGGGCATGTGGGAAAGCATTTGGACCAGCCAAAACAGAAACAATCCCTTTTGAATCAATTTTGACTACGCGGTCAATATCTGATGCCACAAGAAAATCGCCCACAAATGCAATTCCCTTGGGTTCATTCAATCCGGTCGCGAACACAGACACGTCATCACCCTGAATAACCTTGATAACACCATCTCCAATTTCCTGACCATTCATCACGGTCACGTAATAAAGTCCGCCCCACCCTTTGGTGATACTCTCCGGACGCTGTCCAACATCGATAGGGAAATTAGTCTTCGGCCCCGTCGAGTCACAGGAACAACCGACAAACACGGAAGATACTAGACCTAATATTAATGTTTGGATGAATGATTTTAAAATCGAATGTCTCATTTTATCAGTACTCAGGGGTTAAAAGATGGATTCCGATTTTGATTCCGACACAAATCATGTCGATGAAAAAGCTGGATAAAACCATGCAGGCGAGCAGAATTAATTTCATTACCCAAGTAAACGGAAACACAAAATAAAAGTCCTTTCTAAATGACCGAGCCTCAAGCAATCAGTGTCGTGAATGAATCAGTAATAATACCATGTGGATTCTGGAAACGACCCTTTGCTTTATTAATCGATTCTTTAATCCTTGGACTGGTAGGATTTGTTTCAGGCATTTTTCTTTTTGATTTTTATGTTAGTCTTGGACCAGCCGGACGACTCCTAGGCATCGCTGTAGCTATTCCATACTTTTGTTGGTTTAACAGTGAATTAGGAAATGGGCAGACCCCAGGGAAACGACTCTTGAATATAAAGGTGGTTGATCGAAACGGACAATGTCTATCCCTCCAAAAGACTTTCTTAAGGAGTTTAATCCTACTTGTTCCTTACTTTCTCAATGGCGCTACGCTACCAGAACACGGCTGGGGCGCCTATACGTCTCACATTTCAGGGTTCATAATTTTTTCAGTAGGATTTTGTATCTTGTATCTTTACCTGAGTAACCGAAAAACGAGGCAGTCCTTACACGATCTCGCAGCCTCCTCCTATGTAGTAGAAAAAGAAACTCATGGCATTTTTAAACAATCGATATGGAAGGGACATCTGGTTATATGTGTCATAACGGCAATCACAATTGAGGGACTCCTCACATACGGGGTTTCCAAGCTGTCAAAAATCGAAATGTTCGAATCTCTGATAGATCTGAGAAATGAAATTCAAAAACTGGATTACGTCAGAAACTCAGGTGTTTCTGATCGAATAAATAATTTTAACGGTAATAAATCACGACAGTTGGCCATAACTTTAATTCTAAAGAACAAACTATCAAACAATGAGAAAGAGTTCCTTGAAGTCGCTGAAATTGCGCTGGAGAATTTTTCCGAGATTGATGAAAGAGATACCCTTCTGATTTCTGGCGTTTATGGGTACGATATTGGAATTGCCTCAGGTAGGTTTAGCCAAGTCAGATTAAAGACACCAGATCAATGGCGAGAGATAATCCTAGAATCTAAATAATATTCTACATTCCTAATTGTTTACCACTGCTCATTTATCCTGCTCTCGTCATTTTCTGAGCCTTCAAAGTAGTAATGTTCACAGGGAATAAAAATATCTTTAGGTAGTGCTTCTCCAGCCAGGTATTTAAAAAATGCTGCCACAGTTCCAATCGCCATTCTCGCGGGAAATTGTTGAGGCGTATCGAGTAACTTTTTTTCGAATACCGCTTGTTTTCCGGCCGGAGAACCGTCGAAACCAACAATGGTGATTTGGCTCAATTTATTGGCTTTCTCGATGGCAGCATAAGCTCCAAGTGCCGAAGGATCATTAATAGCAAATAGGCCGACTATATCGGGGTGAGCTTGAAGAACATCCGTGGCAACTGAATAGCCTTCCGTTCGATTTCCTTTTGCGCTCAATTCTGAAACGATACGAAGGCGGCTATTGTTTTCCTTCAGATAGTCTCGAAACCCCTGAACTCGATAAATGCAGGACGATGCCTCAGGAAAACTTAGAATAGCAATATCTCCCCTATCACCCGTGGCTTTCATCATGCTCTCTCCCGCCAGTCTTCCGCCTTGATAATTGTCGCTGCCTATATGCGATATGAGTTTGGAATTTGCTTCGGGATCACTCACCTGCACGTCAAAAGTAAAAACAGGGATACCTGCCCCCCAAGCGTTTTTTACCCCCTCGCCTACAGCTTGTGAATCGGTTGGGTTAATAAAAATAGCATCATAGCCTTGGGCTGCGAAATCGGCTAATTGATTGTTTTGTTTGGCCGCGTCCATCTCACCACTGAGAGCCACGAAATCATAACCATATTTCGCCGCTTCCGCTTCCATCTTGTTTCCTATGAGCTTAAAAAATGGATTGGTAAGATCCATGCAGGTCATGCCGATTTTCCCTTTGGAGTCAGACCGTCCGTTCTTGTTAACCACCAGGATTGCACCGATGCAAATTACAACAGTCGCTGTCACCAAGGTCCATTTCTTTAGTTGAGCAGGTTTTATTTTGGAAAAAGAACGGACTTCACTTCCTCGCATTTTATCAATTAACACAGCTGCGAGAATGACTGCACCCAGGATGACTTGTTGCGAGTAGGAATCCACACCCGTCAAATTCAAACCGTTCTGCAGAACAGAAATAATAAAAGCTCCAATAAGTGTACCGAAAATCTTTCCTTTTCCACCAGACAAACTTGTTCCTCCAACCACAACCGCAGCGATAACAAACAGTTCATACATCAACCCTGAATTCGGTGTTCCAGTGTTTAGCTGGGAAGCTTGAATACATCCACCCAATCCAGCCGCTAATCCGCTCACAACATACACCAGAATGAGGACAGATCTAATCGGCACACCAGACAAGCGAGCTGCTTCCTCATTTCCTCCGACGGCGTAAATGTACCTGCCAAACCGCGTTCGGCTCATAAATAAATGAGCAACAATAAAAAGTACGATGAGGAGTATAACCGTGTTGGGGATACTCATAGTCGTTCCACGACCCAGCCAAGGTAGCCCTGCAGGTACTTGATAAATCGAAAATCCACCGGTTATTTTATAGGCCAAACCTCGAGCCATCATCATAACCGCCAAGGTGGTAATAAAGGGTGCCACTTTAAATCGATGGACCAAAAATCCACCGAAACCTCCAACAGCTCCGCAACAGAGAATCCCTATCAAAAATCCCAATGGGATGGTCCAGGCCGACGCCTCCAATCCGCCTAAACTCTGCATTATTACAGTGGCTATGACAGCTGAAAGCGCGATCAAACTTCCTACAGATAAATCGATTCCACCTGTAATAATGACCAGGGTCATACCGATCGCGATGATGGCTATAACCACGATCCTGTCTACAATGGCCAATAGGTTAGCCCGCTTTAGAAAATCCGGCCAAAGATAAGATTCCGGTATCACCATTTTTGCGTTCGAGAATTCAGGATAATAATCTCCCAGAGAGCTGACTATGGTCCACTTGAGCAGGTCTTCGGTTGTTGCAATTATATCAATCGATTTTCCCGCCACTTTTTGAACCTCTACGGTATTCCTGAAATCAATGGGAGACCCAATAACGGTTACTGTTTTGGTATAACCTTCGGACAAAAGTTTATCAGCAAGAGATTTCGCAAAATTGGCAGATCCTTGATTAAGCGCCCCAACAACAATGATACCTGAATCCTTGGAACCCTCGTTTTGAATCTTCTCGGCTACTTCCTTAATGGCAGCTGATCCACTGGGAGTCTGTTGCTTCAATGTGAGGATACTAAAGAAAGCGCACAGTCCAATTAGCACCCAAAATATTCCGTAATTGTCTAAAAGTTTTTTCATAATTCTAAATTATTCCACCGCGAGTTGCATAACCGCTTCCTGCGAAGCCTGACTGACATCGTTAAGTTCTCCCTGAATACGACCATCGCGCATGACAATAATTCGGTCGCTCATCCCCAGGACCTCGGGAAGCTCACTGCTTATCATAATGATTCCTTTTCCTGCTTCAGCGAGGGAGTTCATCAATTGGTAAATCTCGTACTTCGCGCCCACATCAATTCCGCGGGTAGGTTCATCGAAGATCAAGATATCGGCATTGCGCTCCAGCCACTTTGCCAGCACCACTTTTTGTTGATTGCCGCCAGATAATTGTCCCACCTCCTGATCTGCATTCGAAACTTTTATCTGAATGTCGGATTGAAATTTCTTAAAATGTTCTCGTTCGGTAGTTTCATCCAGAAAAAGAGAACCTGAGTAATCGGCAAGATTGGGTAATCCAAAATTTTCCAAAACAGAATGAACCAGAACCAGGCCTTGATTCTTCCGGTCCTCCGTCAGTAGGCAGATTCCTTTGTCTATGGCATCCTGAGGGCTGGAAATGGTTACCGATTTTCCATTGAGAAATATCTCACCTGAGTCTTTTCTATCAGCGCCAAAAATCAGTCGCATGGTTTCAGTTCTGCCAGCACCGACAAGACCGGCGAACCCAAGAATTTCACCGGTCCTAAGTGAAAAACTGACATCACTCACGACATTGCCTCGAGAAAGGCTTTCAACCCTCAGGCATTCTTCTCCTACCTGGCTTGTCTTTGGGGGAAATTCAGACTCAAGGGAACGGCCTACCATCCATTCAATCAATTTGGATCGATCCACTTCTGAGACAGGTTTTGTCACTACGTTCTGACCATCTCGAAGTACCATCACCCGATCACCGATTTCAAAGACTTCTTCCAAGCGGTGGCTGATATAAATGATACCAATACCCTTTTCTTTCAAATCGCGGATAATCTTAAAAAGGCGATCGACTTCCTGTTGAGTCAAAGTGGCAGATGGTTCATCCATGACCAATATCTTAGCGTCCAAAGACAATGCTTTTGCTATTTCGACCAACTGCTGCTCCGCAATACTTAATTCTCTGCAGGACGTTTCAGAATCAAGATTCAAGCCCAGTTGATTGAATAGTAATTCTACGCCTTCCTTTTCTTTTTTTTCGTCGATGAAAAAGGCCGCCCTATCTTCGCGCCCAAGGTAAATATTTTCACGAACACTGAGATCAGGGATTAAATTAAACTCCTGATATATAATTGAAATGCCTTGAAGCTGCGCATCCGCAGGCGACGCAATAACGGTCGAGTTTCCGTGGATCCTAAAGTCACCGGAGTCTGCAGGATGAGCTCCTCCCAGAATTTTTATCAAAGTGCTTTTGCCCGCTCCGTTTTCACCAACCATAGCGAGAACCTCGCCCGCCGCCAGTTCCAGTGAAACCTTATCCAAAGCGCGAACACCAGGGAACGATTTGGATAACTGTTTTACCTGAAGTAAAATGTGCGGAGTTGGGGTAACGAGCTCGGGCATTGAAGTGTTGTTTCAATAAACAAGTTTAGTCCATTAATAGACAAGACCAATTAATCCGGAATAACACCACAACTACTATCCTAATCCATATTCTCGCACAGAGAAAAATGAACCTCGAAAAGTGACATGCCGATTGATTCTACAAAACGCCAAAGAAAACGTTATTGGATTTAATAACACCGGAGAAATATATTCCAACTTTGCTCTGCATCTCCGTGTTTTCCAACCAGATCAATTATATGAAGAGTGACCACGTACTCCCGATCCCTCAAACTCATTTTAACGCCTATGGAAAAATAGAATAAGAACCAAGTGATCATGAAAAAGCTAACTCATGAATACTTGGACTGGCCCTTTGGCCGCTTCCCAAGAAGGAAGGTGCTTTGCCCCGCGCATAATGGCACCATAGCAATGATTGGCTAAATAGGCTTCATCCATCTTCATATTAACCGGGAGCTGCTCCTGATTGTGATTAATAGTGTAAGCACAACGGTGACCGTTTCCACTGTTCAAAGTGTCTCGTTTCAGATCTCTACCGATTTCATTCAGGATCGAAATATGGCTGGACGGAATATCGACCGAATACGTTCGATTGTCCGTAGACAAAACCCGGAAAAACTCAAAGGGTGTGGTGGGTGCGAGAAAGTCCGAATTACTGAACAGGTATATGCGATTTAGCATGTCGGCTTCGAACATAACCCGAGCGTTAGGATCACCCCACCAAGGCTGTGATGATGCAAAATCGTAGAGCAATTGTGAAAATTCTTCCCGCTTAGTTTCCAGGCTCATCAAATACACCATCGGGTAGATATGAATATCGTAGTACTGGGAGGAACGAATCGTTTCCCGGCAATACGAGGTAAAAAAGTGTTCGGGATGTTCCTCCCGGCAGTACCTCATGAAACGGCTGTATAGTTCGGCTGAACCCATGATTTCATGACGACGTAGATAATAGGTCAGTAAGTGTATGCTTCGAGTGTTGAAGAGTGCTACGACAGCATAATAAAACCAGATTCCTTCCTGGAAATCTTCATGGCTAAGATCTGCCGTTCCCACTACGATTTCCGTGGTATCATTCTTTATAGATTTCGTTACCAATCCGAACGCCTCTCGATTCTTACTCATCGGCGTATTGTGAAGAAGGATGTGCGCATAGGTTTCAATGACCGAGGCTTTTCTTTCTATAAGATCCTGAACACCCCCCTTAAAGGATTCGAGGGTTTCACCGGGAAGAGGCCAGATCAATTCGATGTAGGAATCGATTTTCCGCGCATTGAGATCATCCTGAAGCTCTCCATAAGCGGAGAGTTTGATGTTACTTCGCTGGACAAGTTCCAGAGTCCTCGGATTGAGAGACTGCATGGAAACTGGTTGGTGGTTCATCACCTTCGCTTCGGCAAAGATGCGAGTGATTTCTGACACTCGGCTGGGCGAGTTTTTAGCAGAAGAAAAATAGACGTATATTGGCATGTTGTATTTCTCTTTGCAGTCCGCAATATGCTGAGAAAGGCCAATATCGCGCTTGATCAATCCCCAATTGGCATCCGCGATATAAAGCAGTGGGACGCCATGTTGGCTGAGCCAAGTGATTTCATCTCGAACCCGATCTTCATCGAACCTGTAGACACTGTCGTTGGTTGCTGCACCCCAAAAACAATAAGTGCATTTATAAGGACAACCTCGATTGGTTTCGTAAATCGCCAGTTTACCTCGCTTGTCGTCGAACACTCCATTGAGAAATGGAGACGGAATTTCATTCAAATCCGAAATACGCTCCTCGGGTGGATTTTTGATAAGCTCATTATCTTTGAAAAAACTGATCCCTCTGACATTTGAGAAGTCAGGTTTTACGCTTAGCAATTCCATGAGTAAATTTGCGAACACCCGTTCACCTTCACCGTTGCATACAACTGATCTTTCGTGATTAGGGTTCAAATATTCATTAGCATAATTCATGACCTGCGGCCCACCAAGAACGATCGTTGCGTTGGGGTGTCGGCTAACCAGTTTTTCTTTGATCTCCAGCATCGCCACCATGTTCCAGATGTAACAGCTAAGAGCGAAGACATCGCTGCTCTTTTGCAGCAAGTCATTGATGATGTTGTCCAGGTTTGCGTTTACGTGCGAGGTGTAATAATCAAAGCAATACCTGGCTTTCACTTCCGGATTCTTAGAGGCATAACATTCCAAATAGCCGGAAACAAGTGGGAGCATTTCGTCGTAGATGCCAATCTCAACAATGGTAACAGTTTTCTTCACACGTTATTTTACAGGGTTACTATTAGGAATTAATTTGCTAGCGGCCCTCGATACAGAAGTGGGGGCGATAGGGAGAGGAGAACAACTGGAAGCATCGATAAGAAGGTTCGATGATTTTTGCATTATGATAGAATTTCATCTCTGCATAAATATTTATTCAACTCGAAAAGCCTACTGAAAGTCAATCATTCGGGCATATCTTAACTTTTTTGAAGAATCGTTTACACAGAGAAATTAAGTAGCCTACGGGACTACATGAAACTTTGTGTAGAGGTTAATCGAGTCTCCCTATGAGATTCAAATACCTTTCCACCTCATCAAACTTACCGTGTTTGGTTAATCCGGATGAATAAATCCGGCATTTTTCGCGAAACTGATTTATCGCAAGTTTTCGATTCACCTCGGAAAGATGATCTTCGCTTAGGAGCTTTTCCAGCGCCCGGATTCGAAATTTGTCCAATCCGGGTTCCGCACTCAATTGATCCTCATGTCCTCCATGTTTTTCGATGAGCGGTTCATCTACTAAAAGAACTGGCATGCGAGAGCAAATGCGCAACCACAGGTCGTAATCTTCACAAGCAGGTAGTGATTCATCAAATAGCCCTACCTCTTTGAAGACGGATTGGTGAATCAAGGCTGTGGATGGTGAGATTGCGCAACGTGGAAGGCAGTCTCCAAAAATCCAGCCGCCCCTTTTGATATATTCCAAAGCCACAGGCCTTTCTTTGCCTTTGAAAATCCATCGCTCTTCCGTGTGACAAATCTTGAATGCGGGATGGGTCTTCAAAAGGGCCATTTGTTTTTCCAACTTTTGTGGAAGCCAGACGTCGTCCGAGTCAAGAAAAGCAATCCATTCAGAATTGACGCTTCGTATTCCCGTATTCCGCGCCGCGCTGACTCCCTGGTTCTTTTGCTCGATAAGTCGAACGTGCGGATAATCTTTCATCAGCCAGGCAGCGGTTCCATCGGTTGAACCGTCGTCCACCACTATCACTTCGGCAAGAGGTATTGTTTGCGCTAAAACGGAATCGATACATCGAGTTAAAGTGCGCCGACGATTGAAGGTGGATATCACTGCAGAGACCGAAGACATATAAAGACAAGAATCCTATTGATAGTCTCAGATCAAAAACTAGACTCAATCTCTATATGAATCGCTGTCTCAATAGTTACCTGATTTCTACCCTTATTCTGTTGTCTGCTGGAGTAAACGCGTTTGCTCAGGCTCAAAATAATCCCGACCCTGCAACCAATGCCGTTATTGCTCCTCAGCCTGAGCTGATGGCGAAAAAGCAGGCTCTCCTCTCTCAGATAAAACCAGTAACAGGAAGCGACAAGCGACCACCGAATATTGTCCTGCTTTTTGCCGATGATCTGGGTTATGCCGATACAGCGGTATACGGTTCCAAAACCATCCCGACTCCCCACATCGATGCCTTGGCCAAACGGGGAATCCGCTTCACCGACGCCTACGTTACTGCCGGCACTTGCAGTCCATCACGTGCTGGAATGATGTCGGGCAATTACCAGCAACGTTATGGATTTGAATTCAATACATCCGGCGCAGCCGAGACGCATCAAGAAGGTCGTGGTCTCATGCCTTCAGCTATCACCATGGCCGAAGTGTTACAAAAAGCCGGTTACGCGACGGGAATGTTCGGCAAGTGGCATCTAGGAACCCGTTCCTACATGCATCCGCAGGAACGCGGATTTGACGAATTCTATGGTTTTCTCGCCGGTGCTCATTCATTCATGCCGGAAGACAAAATGCAGCCTGGCTACCAATCGATATTGCGAGGCCATGAACCTATCATCGAACCGGAATATCTCACGGACGCCATTGCAAGAGAGACCGTTGATTTTATTAACCGGAAGAGAGATGTTCCATTCTTCGCTTACGTTCCTTTCAACGCGGTTCATACGCCCATAGAGGCGACTGAGAAATATCAGAAGCGTTTTCCAAACGAAAAGAATGAAACCCAACGCGACTACAATGCCATGACCAGCGCTCTTGATGATGCGGTTGGTTCTATTGTTGATGCCCTGGAAAAACACAAGCTTTTGGATAATACGCTCGTCATTTTCCTCGATGACAATGGCGGTCCCATTTATACGGGCGTCCAAAGCAACGGCCCGTTGAAACTGGGAAAACTTTTCCTCTTTGAGGGAGGCGTTCGAGTCCCGATGATAGTCTCATGGCCTGCAAAACTGGATGCCGGAAAAAACTTTTCCAGGATAACCAGTTCATTGGATGTTTTCCCAACTGTGTGCGCAGCCGCTGGAATTGAATTACCGGATGCACTTCCTCTCGACGGAGTCGATTTGCTCCCACACCTGAAAGGTGAAAATCCCGCAGATCCACACAGAACCCTCTTCTGGAGCAATGGCCCAAACAAAGCAATTCGTATGGGCAAATGGAAACTGGTCAAATCGGGCGACTACTTCTGGTTGTATGATCTTTCCAAAGACATTGGAGAAACAAACAACCTCGCTACGGAAAAACCAGACGTATTGGAAATCCTTCAAGGATCTCTTGATGAGTGGCTTGGACAAATGCCTCCCCCGGCCTGGCCAAGTAAACCCAACCGGCAAAAGTTCGATGTAGATGGTATTCCCTACGAATTGAATATCTGAGTTTTTCTTTCCACCGGTGTAGCCTTCAAATGATTCAAACTCTCGAATTCCTCACGATACCCGATCCGGATGGTTGGCATCCCAGTCTACGCTTAAAAGGAGACTGGCTCATTTTTAAAATCAGTGACGGATTTCACTCTGGTTACGGAGAAGCGTCCCATAGCAAACAAGACGAAGCCTGTAAGCAAACAGCAGAAGTTCTTTTTAATAAACACGTCTCCTCGATAAACCTATCGCTGGAATCCTTAAAGATTCTGGAACAAGATCTTTCGTCAACGAACCCCGATTTTGTTACGGCAACTGCCTGGTCCGGTATTAATCAGGCACTCTACGATTTGTTAGCCAAGCGGGAACAGGTTCCGGTTTGGCAACTATTCAGAAACAAGCCCGGAATAGATCGCCTGGCACTTTATACAACGATTAACCGTGCGTTAAAGACTCGTAGTGATGAGGAGTATTACGAGCTAGTCGGGAAAGTGAATGCATTGGGTTTTAAAACCTTTAAGTGTGCTCCATTTGAAAAAGTAAAGAGTGCAAGTAGCAGCGAAGCTGATGCCGACCATGGATTGGCAACGCTGGATTCTCTTCGACATACCTATCCGGATCTCGGCATAAAAGTAGATTTCCATGAACGGTTTTCACCAACACATTTTTTCAAAATACTTCCAACGCTAGAAACCCTCCGTTTGGATTGGATCGAAGAACCGTTTGCCATGGGCGAAGCTTACTCAGAATTGAAAGCGAGAACTTCCCTCACCATTGCAGGTGGAGAATTATTTTGGGGAGATGAAATATTTCTAAACATCATGAAGCGCAAGTGGGTGGATGTTATTATGCCCGACGTAAAACACATTGGCGGGTTTGGGCCATTGCTGAAAGTCCTGAACAGGACCCAGGGAAATATCGAATTATCTCCGCACAATCCTTCTGGACCGGTTTCATCGGCGGCCAGCCTTCACGCAGTTGCACTTTATCCTGAGAATATTTTTTCCCTTGAGTACGCCTTTGATAGTTCCGGCTCGCGAAACCTATATGGTGAACAAATGGAGAATGGTTACCTCTACCTTAGTGACAAACCTGGCTGGGGGATTACTCCCGAAGCTTCGGCCAGGTAATTCCTCATGTATCATATTTTTCACTCTGTGCTACATCCAAACCGCTGAGGTTTTCGTAAGAGAGACTGACTAATATATTCCAGCTCTAACCCGTTAGTAGGTTACTACTAATTCACCTGTTAAACCCCACCCTCATCGGACATGAAGAAGCTTTCAACTGTACTCATTCTTTCAGCGCTCGTTATTTATGCAGTCTTAAATGTTTCGAAATCAAAATTCATAAAACCGTTAACGGCCCAACCGGCAGTTGATTTGAATCTTGAAAACAACTCTACACTTGCAAATCAAACGTCCGAGATAACAGAAATAATTTTCGCTTCAAAAGGCATGATTTCGTCTCCTGAAAGAAAGGATATCCTCCGGGAATACTGGTCAACTTTACTATCAGAAAAAAGTTATAAAGATACTCCATCGTGCAGGGTAGATAGGATTTTGGAATTTCGGCATTTAGTAAGTTTGGACGTGAACGAGGCTAGTGAGTATCTAGCTACACTGATAACCATGCCTGAGGAATACGATGAGGATATTCAAATTTATGCTTCATTTCTTATCACACAAATCGCCTCTTCAGATGCTGAAAAAGCGATTGAACTGTTGACCGGTTCTGAATTTGTATATGACGACGAAACCTATGAAAATGCACTTCGCCTCTGGATGGATAAAGAAGGTGAAGGGGTCCTGGATTGGTTTGAGCGAATTGAAAACCATGAGCTATCGAGAGAACTGGCAATTCCACTGTTTACCGTCTACGCAGAGGAAGATCCTTACGGATTTCTTATCCGGTATGGTGAGCGAGAGGACGTAGGTTACATTCTTCAAAATTCGATTAGAAGTTTATATGACGAATATGGTAATGAGGTTTACGAATCCTTATTGGCAGATAACTTGCCCAAGAAAATTCTTGAGCAATCTTTCCTCACAATTGCTCAAACAAAGATGTACGAAAATCCTGAAACGGCTCGAACATGGGTCCTGAATAACCGGTTCACGGTAGATGGTGAAGTCGCCAGTAAAATGGCTGAAAGAATCCTAATGGAGGACAACCCATGGCGAGCGGCGAATCTTTCCAAAAACCTGGAATGGGCTATGGAAAATCATTTTCTTTTTCCCAATAACAAAAACGTTAAGGAGCATATGAGACGCTTGATCTACCGGGATCAGAACCAAGCGAAAGAAATTATTGAAAACCTTCAGCTAAAGTTCGGTCCGGCCATGAATGAATTGGATGAGCTGCTCCTAAATCACCAGGAAGAGGGTGAAGGAATTTTTGAGTTATCGCCCTTTTCTATTGAAGCGGATGACCAAGACTATCTGGCCTCGAACACAATTTCAGGGGTAAGCTCAAATTTAAACATCAAAGACCTGTCTAAAGCTATTAACATCGTCACCAAGGATTTCCTGGAAAGCATCAATTAGCTTCAATATTTATTGCGAAAGATTCACAGAAATCAGTTCTCTATCGTTGCGCGCAAGGATATGCTTGTTGGCAAAAGCGGGGTGTGACCACAGGACTTCTTCATTACGTCTTGGAAGGAAAGTTGTTGGATCAATAATATGGGTAGTAGAAATACGTTCGAATCCTTCTGGTGTCAGGTGAGCTATCACAAGATCTCCTTTTTCGGTGAAGATCCAGGTGCGTTCCCCGTTCTGAACCAAAAACGCCGTGGCCCAACGTCCATTTTCCAGCAGGGTCTGATCTTCCCATACACGATCGCCGTTTTCAAGATCGAGGCAGCGGAATTCACCGTAACTATCAATACCATACACATAATTTCCCCGGATTACTGAGGTGCTGATAATACTGTGGAGTGCATCCGTACTTACTTCACTTCTGCCACGACGCTCCCAAAGAAGTTCGGAGCTCAATGAATTCGAATCAAGTTGGTAGAGATAGGAACCATCATAGAAGGAGCTTAGGAAGATTCTATTTGTTTTAGGATCCAAAACCGCATCGGCAACATTGATCGCCATTTTAGCCCGATTAAAAACATGCTTCCAGGCTGGTTTGCCTGAACTCGGATTGAGTGCTGAAAACCAATCACCTGTCCAAGCCAATAGAAGTCGCTCGCCATTCTGTTCAATAAATTTCAGAGACGAATAGGAGGCCAGACCATCCAATGATCGCCAATGCTCTACACCCGTATCTTTATCAAATGCGACGACAACAGATTCTCCTTCACCACCCACTTGCAGGTAAACATTTTCTTCGTCTACTACCGGAGAGGCGGTGATACCCCAAACAGGTGTACTGACCTGATAGTCTTCAATCAGATCCTTCTTCCAAATGAGCTTACCTGTTTTTGCATCCAGGCAGTGAAAATGCCCCATCGCTCCGAGTGCATAAGCCTTGCCGTCGTAAATAGCTACAGCCGCTCTCGGGCCAAGCGGGTACCCGATATCCTGGTACTCGCAGGCGTAGACATATTTCCAGATTTCTTTTCCTGTAGTTTCGTCGACGCAATGAATTTGCTCTACTTGATCTGGTTCCTCCAATCGACTGGTCAGATAAACGCGACCATTACTAACAGTAGGCCCGGAGTAACCCGATCCAATGGGTGAGCTCCATTTTGGTTTAAGCTTGGGTGAATCGAAGCTGGAAATAATTCCAGTTTCATTCCATGTCCCGTCACGGTCAGGGCCACGCCATTGCGGCCAATCACTTGAAAACAAGCTTGTTAATAAAACGGTGCATGAGAAGGCGGCGACAGAAGGAATTTTTCGTAAATTGACCATAGAAAGGTAGAAATTGCACAGAATGCTCCAATTCGCAATCGAGTAGTTTAACGGAAACAAAGCTCAATCTACCCTTTTTCACAGGAATATTTCTAAACCAGGATCACCTGAGCTTGCTGCGTATACCTTGACCTGAACGAATTAGCACTCAGAATCCTGCACTGCTTGATTAACATTCAACACCGGAAATCTTTATAAATGAAAACACCGATCCTAACAATTCTAACCGCGATACTTGCAAGCAGCTTGTTGGCTGCGGATAATGACAAGGCTCCACGACTTCCCATAGGTTCTGACACTATCCCGTTTAATCTCCCTGGAATTGATGGGGAAATGCATACACTCGAAGACTATGCGGACTCGAAGCTGCTGGTAATTGCTTTTACCTGCAATCACTGCCCCAGTGCGCAGGCATACGAAGAACGACTCAACGATCTGGCTACCCGTTATTCTAAAGAGGACGTTGCCCTGGTAGCCATTAGCCCCAACGACGATAAAGCGGTTCGCATCGATGAGCTTGGATACACCGAATACAACGACTCTCTGGAGGAGATGATATTGCGAGCTCAAGAACAAGACTTCAAATTCCCCTACTTGTACGATGGAGAAAACCAAGAAACAAGCTGGGCATACGGTGCATGGGTCACCACCCATATCCTCATTTTTGATGAAAACCGAAAATTGCGATACAATGGCCGCGTAGACGACAATGATAACCCCGCTGAGGTCACCTCGCATGATACCCGGAATGCTATTGATGCGCTGTTGGCCGGTCAGCCTGTGCCGATCGAGGAAACCAAAGTCTTTGGCTGCTCCGTTAAATGGGCTGCCAAGCGTCCCATGGTTTCCCGGTCTCTTGCCAAATGGAATCAAGAGGAAGCCGTTTTAGGCTTGTTGGAACCGGATCAGGTCCAAGCGTTGGTAGCCAATGACACTGAAAACCTGCGCCTGATTAACGTCTGGGCAACCTGGTGTGGACCTTGCACAATCGAATTCCCTGAACTGGTAGATATCCACCGCCAATACCGGAAAAGAGAAATCGAAGTAATATCTATTACTATGGATCTTCCCAACAAGCAGCCGGCAGCTCAAAAGTTTCTTTCATCGCAACATGCGTCGATGACCAACTATCTTTTTAACAGCACAGACAGGTTTAAGCTAATCAATCATCTGGATGGAAATAATTGGGAAGGCTCCCTGCCCTACACCATGCTGGTCGCCCCTGGAGGCGAAGTGCTTTATCGCGTCGAAGGTCAATTTGATACAATGACCTTAAAAAAGAAAATAGTAGGCTACCTAGGACGAACCTACTTCGATTAGAAATTTCAAAACGGTTTCAATGACTCATCGGCGTTAATCGAACGATGAGTTCCGGACGGTTGATACAAAGATAAAGAGCGCCATCGGGTCCGAATTTCACATCACGGACACGACCATAGCCTTTTAGGATAACTTCTTCCGAAACCACCTCAACTCCCTGGATGACTACTCGGCGTACTTCTTCAAACTTGAGGGCTCCTAAAAGCGCGTGGTTTTTCCATTTGGGAAACAAATTTCCTGTATAAAATTCCAGCGGGCAAAGCGCAGGCGATGGCACCCAATATTTTACTGGCTGCTCCATGCCTTCTCTATGAGTCAACAGAGATATAGGCTCTCCTGTGTAATCCCTACCATGAGTGATCACAGGCCATCCATAGTTTTTTCCTTTTTCAATGACGTTCAATTCATCGCCTCCCATGGGGCCATGTTCGGTAGTCCAATAGTCACCCGTCAAAGGATGCTGGTCCATTCCCTGGATATTGCGATTTCCTATAGCGTAGATCGCTTCAAATGCTCCCTCGTATCCGACAAATGGATTATCCTCCGGAATCATTCCATCCGCGAAAACCCTGAACACTTTACCACTCGGCCTGGACAGAAGCTGCACGTGATCCAGTTTGGTACTGTCTCCAATCGAAAATAAAAGATATCCGTCTTTGTCAAAAAGCATACGGCTTCCCCAAGGTCCCCGCCCCGGACTAATATGCAGTTTTTCGTCGACCTTAAAGATAGTTTCCTGGTCGACCCACTGGTGCCCGTTCACTCGACCACGTATTACACGAGTCATGGCAGGCGTGTCTCGAGAATCCGGATCTCCCAATGGATGAACATAGGAAATGTATACCCGCCCATTGGTCGAATAGTCTGGATGCAACGCCAGATCAAACATTCCAGAGTCACCGTAATGAGTAGCAACCGGAATGCCGTGAATAGGTTCAGGATCCAAAACGCCATCCACCATCCAACGAAGTCCTTCGCGTCGCTCAGTTATCAACGCCCTCCGATCGTCCACAAATTCGATCCCCCACGGAGCAGTACGAAATCCGTCCTCAACCAGCGCCTCCACCTGCAAATCATAATCCTCCGTATGCAAGACCGTTGGAAATGTCTTTATCTCTGTCGGTGGACGATCCTGGCTTTCAATGATATAATCAATTAACGATTCGCACTCTGCATCACCAATAACCTGTGCCCAGGAAATCATGTCGGTATTCGCTATGCCATACATGAGATTGCGGAGCATATGGGTTCTGTCTCTACCGTATAGCCAAACATCTTTTATCAAAGGTGCGTGTTGAGCGCCCTCCATGTTTACGCCATGGCAATTCGCGCAATACGTTTTGTAGAGTATGGCTGGGTTGATTGAAGCTTTCGACTCTTCTTCATCTTCCTGAGCATGAGTCGAAGAAACGAATAGGAGGAGGACCAGAAGTCGGCACATTATAGGCGTTTAATTTGGAGTTAGCCGAACCACCGCATCAGGATTATTTAGCACTACATAAAGCGCACCCTCTGGACCAGTTTTTATATCCCGAACGCGTCCAAAACCTGCAAACAACACTTCTTCCGAGAGCACTTCCGAATTACCAAGATCGAGCCGTTTGATTTGCTCAAAAGCCAACGCGCCAATGAACGCGTGGTTTTTCCATTTCGGGAACAGATCTCCTGTATAAAACTCGAGTGGACAAAGAGCGGGCGAAGGCGTCCAGAATTTAACCGGTTGCTCCATGCCTTCCTTGTGAGTCAATTCTGAAACTTTTTCCCCATTGTAATTGATACCGTGAGAGATGACCGGCCATCCATAATTTTTACCTTTTGCGATAACGTTGAGTTCGTCCCCACCCATGGGTCCGTGCTCGGTTCCCCAAATTACCCCGGTCTCAGGGTGCTGGGCAAAGCCTTGCAGGTTACGGTTACCGACGGTGAATATTTCTTCAATCGCATCCGGATGGCCAGCATAAGGGTTATCCGGAGGAATTGATCCGTCGGGAAAAACCCTGTACGTTTTACCTGCCGGCTTATTCAACTGCTGAACGTCGTCATTGCGACCAATGTCTCCTATGCTCAAATAGAGATAACCTTCCTTGTCGAAAAGAAGACGACTTCCCCATCGAGTTCCTTTGGAAAAATGAAGTGAATCGGGAAGGCGAAAAATGTCTTCCTGATCCACCCAGCTATGACCGTTCACACGTCCACGCACGACACGGGTCATGGCAGGAGTATCTTTGGTAGAGCCATCGCCCAAAGAATGGACATAACTGATGTAGACCCATCCATTATTTTTATAGTCCGGATGCAAGGCGACGTCGTGCATACCGGAGTCACCATATTGAGTGGTCAGAGGAATCCCGGTTATGGTTTTCGGATCCAACTCACCATCAACCATCCAACGAAGACCTCCACGTCGTTCGGTGATGAGGGCTCGCCTCTCATCAACAAACTCAATCCCCCAAGGCGAAGAGGAAAACCCCTCACGAGCCAGTGTCTCAACCTTTAAGAGATAATCCTTCGTTTGAACTTGGGTAGGTATCGGCCTGAGTTCAATCGGTGTACCTGTCTGGTTTTCCAAAATGTAATCCGTCAAAGCATAACCTTGATCGTCGGAAAAAACTTGAGACCAAGGGATCATGTCGGTGGAAGGAATCCCATTCATGATGCTGCGAAATACGCGGATGCGATCACGGCCGTGCACCCAGTAATCTTTACGTAGCGGTGCGTGCTGTGCACCCTCCATATTTACTCCGTGGCATGCCGCGCAATAGGTTTGGTAGAGCTGGGCTGCGTCGATGGCGGGCTTCTCAGTCTTCTGGGCAAGCAGTTGACCGACTGTAAATGTGAGAAAAATCAAAAGAGGTATGGTCTTTTTCATGAAATATCTGATTTGTAATCAAATTGAATCATAAATCTTCCGCTTCAATCAATCCTTCATATCTTATTTCTAGAAAGAAAACGTGCCCGAAATTTCAAATAAACAGGACCCCGCCCATCTGGAAAGAGTCACCTTCTTTTGGGATCGATTCCGTGGAATTTCGGCCGGGATAAATGAATCCGTCTTTGGCACGTTCCTGTTACTGATCGCCATTCGTGTCTTCGATGCCTCCAGCATGCAAAAGAGCATCCTCACCGGAGCACTGTGGGCAGGGATGTTTCTGATGCCGGTATTCCTATGGATTGTGTCCTCCTTGCGGCTTCGAAGTAACAATGCTTGCGTGTGTTACACTTTCACTACCGGCTTGTTATTTTTTCTAAGCACATTTGCTCAATCGGCTAACCACTTTGTTCTGATAATGGTGGCGGTCATGATCCTCGGAGTCCAAGGGTTCACTCTTTTGCCAAGAATACTATCTGAGAATTATCATCCAAGTATTCGCGGGAGACGGGTTGGCACGACGATCATGATTCATGGGATAACTTACCTCATAGTATCACAAGTCTTTGGACTATTACTGGACAAAAGTTTACAAAACTATGTATGGATACTGGCTGCCGCGGGCACTGGGTATTTTGCCGCTTCTTTTTTTTATTTCCGTATTCCATCCAGGCACTTGTCTAAGCCTGTAAGCAGATTTCCCTACCATACTATAAGTCTTTTTTGGCGAGACCTGAACTTCTCAAAAATTGCCTTATTCTGGTCTCTGATCGAATTTGGAAATTTAATAATGGTCCTTTTGAGAATTGAGTATGCAGCTAACAATCGATTCGAGCTAAACCTGAGCGTTACGCAAATCACCTGGCTGGTGGCAATTGTCCCGGTCACTGTATCGATGTTAAGTAGTCGTAGCTGGGGTCGCCTGTTTGACCGTCTAAGAATCGAAACCATGCAGGCCGCCATGGGTGGCTTTGCCATCCTTAGCATGTCTCTGTTTTTCCTGAGCACCAACTACTATTGGATGCTTTTCTCAATGACATTATTCGGCATGGCTTTCGGGGCGCAGAAAATTCTCAATCAACTCTGGTTGACCAAGATTGTGCAAGCAGAAGGGATATCAGACTATATTAGCGCATACTCAATGATGAATGGCATTCGGGGCATTGTTGCTCCTATTTTCGCCTATTGGCTTTTAACAAGAATGGCTCCTCACCTTGTAGCAGACGTTGCCATAGCAATTGTGGCCATAGGATGTGTCAGTCTGTTAATACTGCGGCGATCAACTGCGGGGAACTAGTATCCAAAAATTACCATTCTGCACTCTCCAAACATCATTCCGTTTTCTCAGAGATATGTCCAGGAATACGACTTCGATTTTACCAAGCGAAACTAGATCGACATCAAAACTTAAAAACTCTCGACCCATCGATGGATAAGGACCTTCGCCAAGCATGAGGTCTTGCGGTCCAATAGATGTAGCCCATGCATCGAGATCCAAGGTGGCGAGAACTTGTCCAACTGAATCCTGAAATTTCAATCGATAGGGATCAGTCCCGTGAAGTAGTTGTACCGATTCTTCATGAACATTAAATGTAATAAGAATCTTGTCGGGACTTGCATATTTTTGGTGGGTATAAATATCAGTGAATTGAGGCACTGAAATGGGATCGTTAGGATTCAGTTTGATATTTAGAGACGTTCTATCAGGTAATTCCTTCGAGATTATTCCAGTATAGTCCAAAAACATTTTTCGAAAATCCCATGGATTCAGATCCAACCAATCGATACCATGTTCATCTTTCCTATCCTCAGCTGATATTCCACGTATCAGGGGTTCAAAATCTCCAGGGCCATAGCCTTTCCGCAGATATTCGACCATCGATAAAATGTCTTTATATTCAGCAGCGTCAACTTCCTGGGGATGCGAAACCAAAGTACCATCCTTGATAAGTTCTTTTTCATTCAAAAATGCGGTAAGTCGGTTCCACTGACTTTTCCGGGCAATGCTAGCAGGACTTATAGGACCGACAGCAGTAACGAAAAACAGTCCCAACAAACTCCACGGAATTACCTTAAACGAACTGGCCGGCTTGACGGAGAAGTATGCACTGATTCCAAGTACCCATATACTCAATAGAACTCCAAGAAACCTTATTTCCGTAAATCCATAGTCAGAAATCCTTCGTTGAAGCGATAGTAACAACAAAATGGAAAGCGGAACAAACAGCGGAAAAAATAAGCGCCAGAAACGTTTCGCCCAAGTAGCGGTTGACGGATTTCGGCTGAGTGGCCAAACGAGTAATCCTGTTAGCCCGCCGACAGCCGATAGAATGAAAACAGGTAGGCCCACCATGCCATCAGGCCACGTCCAATTCAAAACAATCTTTCCTGTATAAGCGTATAAAATACAGAAATAAAGTATGACTAAAGGCAGCAGAATGAATTTGCTCAAAAAAAGTATCCATATGGGGAAATCAAGCTGGAAATCCAGAATCTCGTCCTGAGCCGGGAAACCACCTAAGAATAGGCAAGGGTTTAATACAAAGGCACAAAAAAAGCACACTCGTGGATAGTTTTCCTCATCAATATCAACTCCAAACAATTGATCGATACTAGCCAATGCTAAAGCAATCCCCACAAAAAGTATGCCGCTGAAAAATCCGGTGAGCAAAAACCTGGAAAACAGCAATTTATTATATTCCCACAACCCCATATCCGAATCTTTAACGCTCCAAAAAGGAATCACTGCTATCGCCAAGTGAACCACAGCAACAAACGTGGCGAAACGTATTAACAAAACTTGGTGAATATTTTCCCCGTAATCTATTGGGATCCATCGATAGAAAATGAAGAGAAACAGAAACGCCAAAGCGGTCACCACGATGCCCTTTATCGAGGTCCTTCCTCCCACCCTTTCACGAATCAACTCAAGCAGGGTGAAAAAGGAAATCCCGAATCCACCGGTAAAACCTAAACGTATCCAACGTTCCTGCCAAAGCTCATTGCCTTGAATGCTGGAGTCGACCAGAACGCTAAGTGAAGTAGCACACAGTAATCCTGATAGAATAGATAAAGGAAAGCGTTTCGCTACGCGAACAAGTCCTCCAATAATCTCCAACCAAAACGCCAGGCCGAATACTTTCATCGCATTCTAAACCTGTGCATTTGGTAATTCACACTACTCTATTTAACAGTGATCGTGATTTTTTCTGAAACCACTGGTGGGTTGTGTGGTAGATGAATGTAGTCAGCGAAAACCAACTGCAGTGTGTGCTTTCCCGGAGAGAGCTTTAGTTGAGTCTCCGTTTGTCCTTTACCAAAATGAACCAATTTCTCAGAAGCCCCCAAAGGAACATTGAAGTCTGGCAACTCGTCGGTGTCTATAAGTAGGTGATGATGGCCAGTGTCTGGTAGGACGACTCCGGCAGGTGCGATACCCATGCCTTTTAATCCAAACCGTACAGTAAAATTCTTATTCACTGTTTTTCCATCTTTGAGCCCGATAAAGTAGACCTTTGCTCCTTCTGCAGAAGGCGTTTTGGGCAAATCTGCTGAGAATAGCGAGGTCGCGAAGAATAAGGCAGAGAGGATGAGTATGGCGTTTATTTTTTTCATAATTTAAAGTTGATTGATAACGATATGATTCTTACGGAGAAGCTAAGGTTCCATTTGCGCTATTGGCAAACGTGAAAATGGCTTACTCAATATTGAAAATAAAGGGAAAAACCGTTATTCTTTTTTATCTTCTTCTTTCTCTGAATCAGGGAAAAGGGCTTTTTGCATAGGGTTCGCCGGCGGCTTTGTGGGCTTCAATTTGAAACGCCCTTCTTCAATTTCCTGAGGAAAGACGTTGTTATCCAGATTCGCGTCTGCGAATGTGTTGTCTTTGTCCAAGGTTACTTTAACAACCTCCCGATCCGTCAAGAAGGGGATTTTGACTATTTTATCCCCAAAACGCCAAACCTCGACGGGCACTTGGAGTCGACGAGATGCTCCTTTCTTGAATTCAATATCGAATACAAGGGGCATTATCATGCCACCGGTGTTTTTGACCGAAATCACGTAAGCCAGATCAGCGAATTCGAGCAGCTCCTTCTGCCAGTCCTCTAGCTTCTCACTCGTCTTTTTGTAAGCCGCTAGTTCCTGTTCTGTTGGTTCATAGGGGTCGTAGCTATAATACCAATCCTGAAGGTGTGTTTGCTTGTCCGCCAGAGTCCCAACATCCTTCAAAAATAATTCATAAGGAGTATCCGGTATCGCTTCTTCTTCGGCTTCGTCGAGAGCTTTGCTTGAGCGAGGTTCACCGTCATCCAAACGGTAAAGATTTACCTCATCGATCTCCATATCCACATGATCGTTTCCGTAAAACCATCCTCGCCAAAACCAATCCAGATCGACTCCACTCGCATCCTCCATTGTCCGAAAGAAATCCGCCGGTGTTGGCCGCTTAAACGCCCACCTACGTGCATACTCTTTAAACGCAAAATCGAAAAGATCATGGCCCAGTATACTCTCACGCAAAAGGAGAAGCCCGAGCGATGGTTTGCTGTATGCTTGAAATCCCCTGGAGGTTTGATTATCAGCCGCCGTCATAATTATCGGGTCATTCTCGCCGGTCATGGTCCTAATAGTCCTTCGATCGTTGAGAAGATTACTTTTCTGAAGAACGGGATCCATTAGATTACCGGCGCGGAAATCCATAAAACTATTCAAGCCTTCATCCATCCATTGCCACTGACGTTCATCGTTGTTGATAATCATCGGAAACCAATTGTGTCCCACTTCATGAATAATCACTCCGATGACATAGCTCCGGTGCCCAGCCGGATACGTTTCTTTATCATCAATTTCTTTGGTTGTTTGAAAAGAAATCATGGGGTACTCCATGCCGCCTTCAGCTCCCCAGGTCGACCATGCGACCGGGTAAGGATACGGGTAGACACTTTCAGAATATACTCTAATCGCTTGAGCTACAGCTTCAGTTGAAAATCGTTTCCACAGCGGAATTGCTTCGTCCGGATAGACGCTCATGGTCATCACCTTACTACCATCAATGTCCACGCCCATAGCATCCCAGATATAAGCGCGGGAAGCCGCCCAGGCAAAATCACGAACCTGTTCAGCTTTAAAATTCCAAGTCTTGGTTCCATTTTCCTTTTTCCCGATTTTCTCCGCAGCTTCGTCGCTGGTAATGATTTCGATAACTTTGGAACTTGTCCTGGCTCTATCCAATCGATCTCTTATGGTTGAGCTCAAAACTTGATTGGCATTGGCCAATTGCCCGGTAGCGGCTACAATATAATCTGCCGGAACTGTTATTTCGACTTCAAAGCTTCCGAACTCGAGGGCGAACTCACCATTTCCAATATAAGGTTTTGTCTGCCAACCTTCCTGATCGTAGTAGGCACACATCCGTGGATACCATTGCGCAACATGGTAGGTATACTCATCGGATTTTAGTTTTCTTTTCCCATGACGAAAGCTCATCGAGTCATCCTGAATCGTGAAAGCCCATTCGATATTAAACGAAAATGACTCACCAGATCTAAGAGGTTTTTTCAAATCCACGCGCATATTTGTATTCACGACCGTATACTGAAGATCGTTCCCTTTCAGATCCTGGACCGATCGTAAATCATAGCCTCCCTCAAACTGTTGGTTATATAAAAAGCCACGAAAACTTTCATATTCAATCTCTGCTGGCTTTGAATCAACAGGTTCCATCTTAAGGGATTGAATACTTCTTTGTCTCTTCGATCCTTGAGCCAAAGCATTCTGATCTAATTGAACCCAGAGGTAATTCAGTGTGTGAGGGGAATGATTTACATACTCAATAGTCTCTGATCCCTGAATACGGGACCGCTTCTCATCCAGCTCAACCTTGATCTTATAATTAGCTTCCTGCTGCCAATAGGCTGGTCCCGGAGCACCTGTAGCCAGACGGTTCTCGCCTGGTGTCGGAAGTAAAGTCGTTATTTGTTCGAAGTTTCGGTTTTCGCTGCCGCAAAGTAGACTTAAATGGAGAATGTTAGAGATGAGCAATAACGGGAGTATCTGTTTCATAGAGAAAAACAAAGAAGAGTATTTCAGGATATCTAGGCTACTGCTTGGTATTTTGTCCATCAGAACCCTCAGAATTCTACTTGTTATGCTAAGTTGGATTCGCCTATATCTGCGGATGTGTATGATTTTTCTTAAGAATTCGGCCCCTTCGATTAAGTTTATTTTTATCGGATTCGTTTTGGTCCCGATCTCACACGCTCATGATGTTTTCCTCAGGCCCAGTGCTTACGATGTAAAGCAAAGGGAGGAAGTTGAGGTGATCGTCTTTGATGGAGACTTCGACAAGAGCGTGTACGCCATAACAACAGGTAGTGTAGATCACCTTCAAATATCGAATTCAAATGGCATCAACATTGCCGATACTGGTTCATGGTCGGCGGTTGAGAAGGATTCACCGCTTTGGGTCAAAACAAAGAAAAAGGAGGGAATCCTTAGCGGGGTTGACCTAACACATACCAGCTCGTTTAAATTTACCCCAGATTCTACAGGAAGCCAGGTGCTCGGACTTACTATCTACGAATTCCGTATTGCCTTCAGCCTGGAAGAATTCATCGAGTATTTAAAATCAGAGGCAGCTCTTGAATGGGACATGTCGACCTACGGATTTACTGATCCGAAGGAGCTCGTCCGCGAACGTTATACCAAAACGGCGAAAACAATTATCAGCGTTGGGAATGAAATCAGCATTCACGCTACAGAACCGATGGGGCTGGTGGTTGAAATTGTTCCATTAACCCAACCTTCAACAGCCAAAGTCGGGGATAAACTTCAATTTCGATTACTCGAAGAAGGAGAGCCCGTAGCAAACCATCCAGTCATCGTTGGACGAAAAGATGGTCTGGACTCGGGTCTGGAGGATGATCGCCTTGTCCTCCAAAGCGACAGTCAGGGAATCGTCACCCTACACGTCTCGAAATCCGGCATCTGGTACATGAAATTCATCAAGTTAGCCCCTGCCCCGGAGGACGACCGCATGGACTTCTTTTCCCGTTGGGCTTCCCTGACGTTTGAGATTCAATAACCGAAACAACGACTGGGTTTGGTATGAAAATATATTCCACGAAACAGCTACTACCGGCTTTCTGTGGACGCTTCAATCACAGTGTCGTTTACCTTGGAGGTTTGTTGGCTGTTGTTTTGTTTCCCGCATTACTTAATGCACATCAGCCAGGTAACAGTTCACTTGTGCTGGTACTAAATGCCGACAACACTTTGAGCGGGGAATATCATGTAGCCGATGTGGACTTTGAATCGTTAAATTTATTATTGGAAGACAGATTCCTTAGATCCAATCGAGATAATCCAACCGCCACTTTTGATTTTCAGACCCAAGGAGTGAGATCGTTGCCATTTCTTCAATTATTGGTCGACGACCAGTCAGTAAAATTTGAAACCGGTGAGCCTCTCAGATTAACAACAGACGGAAATCTGCATACCTTGATTCCTTTTACTACTGAACCACTAAATGGAGACAAGTTGCAGGTTAAACTGCTTTCCTTCTTCCAGTTCGATCCTCAGCACCAACTGGTAATAAGTCTCCAGAAAACTGGCGAGACAGATGTTGGGATTCTGACACTTGATGATCCTTCATGGTTGGGTTCACTTAAAAACCCGGGACCTTGGCAGCAGTTTCTCAGGTTCACTCAAGAAGGTGTGTGGCACATCTGGATAGGTATTGATCATATACTTTTCTTGATCGCATTGTTGCTGCCTTCGGTATTGCGATTTGAACAGCGTAAATGGCAACCCACTTCCAGTTTTAATGAAGCATTTTTCAATGTTCTTAAAGTGGTAACCGCTTTCACTCTTGCTCACTCAATTACCCTGACTCTGGCCGCCCTGGATGTTGTGACATTACCTTCCAGATTCGTGGAGTCAGTCATTGCTCTCTCCGTGGTCCTGGCCGCGTTAAACAATATCTTTCCGATTGTATCCCATCGCGTCTGGACCGTGGCATTCGGATTTGGCCTCATTCACGGCTTCGGATTTGCGAATGTATTGGCCAATCTGCAACTGCCAACGGAGATACTCGCGATTGCATTATTCAGCTTTAATGTCGGAGTTGAACTGGGACAAATAGCCATCGTCGCTGTTTTTTTCCCCATAATTTTCTTTCTCCGAAAAAAGTCATTCTACCAAGCGATTATACTCCGCCTCGGCTCGGTGGTAATTGCCCTCATTGCATGCGGCTGGATAATTGATCGAGTATTCAATCTGAAGATTATGCCGTTTTAAAGCTGGGCAAGATAGTGGCATATCTAGCATAACCGGAAAAAGCTGGTGGCCTTTTCTAAACAAATTCGATCGCCAGACAATTAATCTACTATGTATTCATTTTCCGGTATATCAGTAACGAAAACCTTGGAGTTACTAATTATTTTTGGGATCTTACCATCGTAAAACCAAAGCTCCCGTGAAACCTCCACTTTTACAATAGGCTCCTGCCCCTGGTAGGCCCCGTTGCCATCGAATGTCCATAGTAATGGTGGAGCTGAAAAAATTCCCGTGGTCTTCCGTTTTCCACCATCCGCATTCATGTTTCCCACGAAACGATGCAGGAATACCGTAAACCATTGGCGCATAGTTTCATTATAATTGTTACGTCCTATTTCCTTCTCTAGAGCTAAGGCATCTTCAGCGGTTTTTACTTCTCTAAGGCGGCGTGCCAGCTTCGGTGACGTAGCACCCCACATTACTGGAAATGTTGGTTCTTCTGATAAATAGGCGAATCTGCTCATAGTGAAGGGAAATTCGAAGGGTAGGAAATAACTGGGAGGCAGCAAATAGACAATTCCACTTTCCCCTTTCCCATTGAAACGATAAACATAAGTTACTTTTGAATCGATCCAGGAAAGAGAAGTACCAAGTACCCAATATGGACTTAATAAAATCAAGAGAGCACCCAAGATCCGTTTAAAGAGAGAATCCAGTTAAACTGCTTCATACCATTTTGTTTTCCACATCAGTATTATTAAACAGAAACAGATTCCAATCCATTGCCAAAAAAATATCCCAGAAAGCCCTAAAACTCCCACATGAAACAAAATCAGAAGTCCAAGAATGACCAATGCCATTCTTCTTCCAAAATAAATTAGAAAGGGACTTACGCATTCTATGAGAATCACCAAGCATTTCAAAGCAGGATTAATCAGGCCCGGTCTCCAGACGTAGTTTCATATCCACGATCCTATTGGATACTGATTGAAAACTCCCAATCGGTTTTCCAAACCGATGCGTTTCCTTCGCATAGGAAATCGTTTCCTCCAATTGGCGTTCCATTGAACCCAACTGCCCCGCAAGTATTCCACAGCGTTCCAACTCCAGAGAAACGGAGCAAATTGAAAAACCCGCTCCCTCCCTTCCAATTCTATGAGTCTCGGGAATGAAACATCCTTCAAAAGACACTTCGCCGATTGGTACGGTTCGCAAACCCATCTTGGCGTTAGCAGGGTGCGCTACGACTCCACTCCAACTCCTTTCAACTACAAAAGTCGTTAGTCCCCATTTTCCGAGATCAGAATTTGTAGTCGCATATACAAGAAACATATCTGCAATCGGTGCAAGGGTTACCAAACATTTTGAACCGGAAAGGCGATAACCCCCTTCGCACTTTTCAGCCTTTGTTCGCATGTTGAAAACGTCCGATCCTGAATCGGGCTCTGTCAGTGCCTCTGCACCAATCCACTCGCCAGAGCATAGTTTTGGTAAAAACATACTTCGCTGTTTATTCGAACCAAATTTCGCAATAGTGTGTTCAATGGTTAGAATTTGAGCGCTAACTGCGAAAACGAATCCGTTATCTCTGCAACCATATCCAAGGCCTTCGATAAATTGCACAAGGTTTTCAAAATCGAGTCCTTCAATGTCTCCATACCCACCAGGAAGACCCATCGAAAAGATCCCATATTCAGCGCATTTTCTCCAAAATTCTCTATTAAAGACTCCTTCCTGATCTCGTTGAACTACATCATCAGTTAGCTCTTTTTTGGCAAATTCAACTGCACTTTTTTTTATTTTATGCTGTTCCGGCGTGCACTCATACCGAAAGCGGCCAGCTGCCTCCGAACTTGCATGGGGTATATCACTCGGTTTGTTTATCATACTCCAAAGGACGTAAGAAAATGTTTTTGACTCTCTTTCTTATCCCTACCTGTAGATGAAAACACCGATTCGTAAGTATTGTATGGATCTTCGGGTACGTTATTTAAGTCCAGGGGTGTCCCAATCCCGAACCGAATTGAAAGCTCAAGAAAATACTCTAGAACTACATGGTCTTCCAGAGCAAATCCGGTTGAATCGAAGACAGTTAATTCTTTTTGTTTGCCCCTGTAATGGGATCGATTCTTCACTAGCTGATGGAGTTCGGGACCCACTTCGGTTACTTCCAGTTGTTGACATTCTCCTTCGATCAACGCTTGGGGTCGAAAATCAGGACAGACAAAACTCCGCTTCAAATGGCCGACCGGAACTTCCGTCTTCCCGGGAAGATCTGAACCGACAGCGTTGATATGCAATCCTCTCTTGATGGGAATAGAATCCTGAAAAACGGGTCCCTGGTTTTTCCCCACGGTAGTTGCTATGCAAAGGATATCCGCTTCCGACACTACCCGCTCCAATGGTTCGACGCTGATAGAAATAGAGTCCATTCCAAGCGGAGCAATGCGCCCCAGAAAAGACCTAGCTACTGTAGGATTATTGTCAAAAATCAGTGCCTTTTTGATAGGGAAAACACGACTTATAGCATGCAATTGTGCCATAGCCTGAGCACCCGTTCCAATCAAACCAATCGTTCCACTTTCAGGATCTGCAAGTATTCGGCTCGCTACAGCGGATGCGGCGCCGGTTCGTAAAGCTGTCAGGAATGTTCCATCTGCCATTACTTTCAATTGACCGGTATGAGCATCAAATAGAGAAATTGCCGAAAGAATTGTCGGTAGTTTGTGAATGGTCGGATTTTCTGGATGATAACCTACCATCTTCATCATAATACTTTTCCCACGCAACATCAGAGGCATCCACTCAACAAGTCCAATATACGGTTTCTCGTAGTGAAAACCATCCCGAGTTGGAATGTCGCATGTTTTCTGATCGTATTCACAAAAAGCTCTTTCCAAGCGTTCAATGAGACCATCCATTTGAGCATCTAATCCCATTTGCCTGGAAATTTCAGATATATCTGAGTTGGAGAGTAAAATGGGTGTTTTCATAACTTAAAATTGTGGAAGCGAAATATTTCGAATGACTCGGGAGTTCAAGGAGGACCTTTCGCTATAGACCAACGGCTCGTTCAATAAGCCAGAAAGTTGCTACAAGACCCGCAGCGGCAGAACCGAATCGAAGTACAATCGGTACATAAAATTGAAAACTACGGAAGACATAAAGAATACCGAAAGCCAAGATCACTATCACGATTTGGCCGATTTCAACTCCAAGATTAAATCCAATTAATACCTTTACCAGGTCTTTTATGCGGAAAGGTATTTCACCCATAACTGAAGCAAATCCCAAGCCATGAAAAAGGCCGAAACTAAAAATAATCAACGCGCTTCCTTCCTTGAATTTTGGAAAAATATTGTTGGCGGCAACCAGTATTATGGATGCGGCAATCATCGATTCAACAATTCGTCCGGATACGGATAGATAACCCAATGCCGCCAAACCAAGAGCAACTGTGTCATGGAGCAAGTGCTAAATGATGGTTTTTAATTAATATGTGCATGTGAATGAGAAGC
>JAQBYJ010000009.1 GCA_027622555.1 Verrucomicrobiota bacterium | reverse complement strand
TTTCAAGCCTTAATACTGGTTTTCCAAAACTTTATCATGCGCATTTTACGGACAACCAGCGGCTTTTCGAACAGGGTCTAGCTAGCTTTCTTCACACGTTCTCTGGCATCTTCGCCTGTTATATAAGTCGAATCACCAGTGAGCATTGAAGTAGATTTAAATACAGGATCGCTTTTTTGGGCCCTCGGACCTGAACGAGTTTTAGGTTGGATCTCCAGGTGTTTATTTCGTGCTTCGCGGGCTTCCCGTTTCGCTTTTCGCTCCTGGACTTTTTTAATAAATTCGGGATCAAGTGCCATGGGTAAAAGTTGGGTCGTTAATACTTCGGAAGCAACTCCGATTATTTCCAATAATGAATTCGATTCGCTCCCTATTACTGAACCTCATATTGCAAAATTGAATCGTAATCATACAGAATGATTCGAGTCAAATTGGCAGCATAGAGTTCAGCTGACAAAGCGTGAGGAAAGAAATTTTTATTTACCGGAATAATATCACGTGCGTGCTGACTTAAGAATTTTGAAATAGCAGAAGCGCAATACATCGGCGCAGTCTCCGTTTTGTAAGGGGCATGCCTTTCTCCAAGTTTCGGCCTAAGAAGATTAATTAAACGTTCTGATTCTGACGGGTTTAAATCGAATTCAAATATTTCAACCTTGGCAGTGGGAAGATACTGCCTGAAATCGAGGTAGGCTGGAATGGTCGGAATCGGATCAATCACCAAGTCGTCACTTCGCTTTGCAACAACCGGATATTCAGGCTTACCATAACCGCCAGCCGGGTCCCAGAATACGGTGCCATGTTCGGGAGAATGGATTCTTAAAATCGTGTGAGCACACATGCGTTTGTCATACATGACGAAGACATACATTTTGACAGTCTCTGGGTCCTCCAACGAAGCCATCGGAATCGGTTTGCCCTGCCAATGCGCAGGCAAATTCGGCACCGGTCTATGCATGCAACCAGAAAAAATAAATAGAGTTCCAGTAAGGATAATCGCAGAAGTAAACTTTCGCATAGCCATTTAAACTCTAGGGATTTCCACTCGAATGATCACGCCATAACCACCGAAGAGAATGTGGAAGATAGGGTCCAAATTCGAAGGCATTATGTGAGCCCGTTCCCCAGACCGCTTTTACGTCATAACCTTTAAACTCAAGGGATGAGACCATTTGTTGATTAGCCAAAAACCAGTTACCGTATTGGTTGTTTAAATCATTGGATCCATCCTGAATGAATACACGGATGGGTTTTGCCGGCGTTGATCGAATCATTGAAGGATACTGATGCCCACCAAGGATATTTACGAAAGTTCCGTTTCCACTGAGCACTTTACTAAAATAGTCAGGCCGCAACCAGGCAGCAGTAAAAGCGCAAATAGCGCCTGAACTGGTCCCACAAATTGCTCGATACTTTGGATCATTGGTAAGCTTATAATTTCTGGCTACTTCTGGAATGATTTCTTCAATAAGAAACTCTGAATACCGGTCAGTAATCGCATCATATTCGCGACTTCGATTGGAACGATCATAAATTGGCGTTCCGTCCTCGTCTGTGCCTTTGGAACCGGGATCAATAAGCAGCGCAATCGTCACAGGCATATCGCCCTTATGAATTAAATTATCAAAAACGACAGGTACCCGAAACCAGTTGTTTGGGTCCTGATATTTTTTACCATCTTGAAAAACCATAAGCGCAGCGGGGACAGAGGCGTCGTATTGAGCTGGAACATAAACAAAGTATTCACGTTTTGTTCCTGGGAATACCAAGCTATTTTCGAATACGTACTTAATAACCTTTCCTTGAGGAACGCCTTCCTGCTTTTTCGAATCTGGACCGAGAAGATCGTCCGGGTTTGGTGCTGCTTGCAACGCGACCAAAGACAAAAGAAAAAAGGCGAATATGGACGGATTATTGGGGTAATTCATGGTTAACAAAAACCAAAGCTGTAAGCTTTTCAAAAAACTGCAAGAGGAAGCTTAGCCCATTCGACAGACAAAGTAAGTCTCAGGAGAATTGGAGTTATTTCTCTTCATTCTTTTCGGTTTTCTTCTTCAAAAATCCACCAAGCAAATCCCCTGCTGCTTTCTTAAGACCTTCAGAGGAGCTATCGTCACCAAGGTCGATCCCAAGTTCCTTGGAAGCTTCATCAAGCAGGCGTTTTTTACCCGCTGACTTCAGAGCGTTCTGAAGGAAATCCGCATCAACTTTAATCATGGGAGAATCGATCGGGCCTCGAATAGCAAGAGGCATATCCATTCCATTAAGGGAGACCTTGGAACCACTGATCATCAAAAAAACATCTTTAAAGGAGGCACGTGCAATCAAATCTGAATTAATCGCATTCAGATCTCCGTTTATCTTTAGATCAATCAGTCCTCCCTCAAGCAGGGGTTTACCATCAACCTGAATCGATTCAGCAAGACTGCTGGTAGAAATCCCTTTGTATTCGAAATTCAAAACATTTTCGTTTTTTCCAGCTGCGAGCCCTAACGCAAGATCCGCCTTAAGAATACCGTCCTTCGAGTGAAAGGAAATCGATGGACTATTCCCGACCAGGTGAGGATGCGTTGAAAGATTGCTCGCTTCGAAATCGATCAATGTGTTGGGCAGATAACTTGTTTCTACACCGAGAGCTTCCAGTTTTTTAAGTAACAATAATGGACTATCTTGGGTAAGCATTGTGGCCTTCACATTAGCATGCCCCATGGAGCGAATTCGGCTTGATAATTCATCATCCCATTGTTTGGGAGTTTGAAGAATCTCAGGTTTTTTTATTGAAGAAACTCCCTCCATCCAGCGCTTTAACTGGGATAAGCGTTCCTTCCAGACTTCTGCATTTTCAAGCACACTATCAAGGTCTTTGAAATCTGGCATTTCCAGATCCGGCAATTTCGTCGGTTTAGATCGAGGCCCCACCCATTTGCCAGCACTCTGACGAGCTAATCCTGAACTGGCAGAATCGACGACAAGTTTATCAATGGAAAATCGTTTTCGAAGAATATCGACCGTGCTGATATCTGCCACAATTCGTTGAGAACGCATAATATCCGTCGCCAAGTTGTTTGGATCGGCGAAAGCGACATTCACAAATTCCAAACGGCCTTCATTCAGGTCCAGGTGCGCTTCTTCCAAATCTACTGTAGCACCATTGACCGCTGCAAGACCGTCGCGCGCCATTTGAGCTATCATTGCATCCGAGAAAAAACGCGATAGCACAACCAAAACCACTACCATCAATACAACCAAAATAACGCCGGGGATTCTCACTGGATTTCCGATACGACGAGAGAGCAGTTCCTCATAACCTTTGCCACTTTTCTTCCCAACAAAACCCATTCAAACCCTTTGACCCATGCATTTTTAGTCCGGGTTGATCCTCCAGTTTTCGTTTGGCGATCAGACATTTTATGCCTGTAGCTCTTCAAGCCTTTAGAGCATACATAGCCAAAACCAAGCCCTACAATAAGAGCGATCAATTGACCGCCGACCACAGCATAGTAATCGAGCCCAAAGTATGCGGTGACTGGACCATTATGCAGTGCTTGGAACAATCCTTGAGTAGGCCCTTCCAGAAGAATTCGCCCGATAGAAAAAGCAAAGGGTAAAGCAAGAAGATAGATCAATTTACTGATTAAACCTATCACTCCTGCCAAAAAAAGATTCGCATTCAAAATCAACAAAAGAAAGGCCCAAAAAAGCATCAATCCAGGAGCGTGATCAAACCCAGGGATGAAGCCAATAAAGGCACCGAGCAGCGTTGCCGCATACAATTGAAATGGAGTCGTGTTTCCACGAATGAGTTTACCTATTTTGCGAGTGAAGACCATGGTTATAAATCGTTAACTAACAGACAGAATAAAGCCAGCTTTGTTCAACATAAGTACCCTGCATTCACAAAATATCCTGTCCGAAGAAAAATCATCCCCAACAAGAAGATTACCCGGAGCAAAGCTTGCGGGACCTATCCAAGTAAAGTGCCCAAATTAATAACATGGAACATTGACCAATACGCTTGAAAGAGTGGTTTGTTCTCTGCTGTTATCGCTGCATGCTCCGAAACGTATCTTCTTTAACTCTCATTCTTGGGGCAATGCCTTCTGAGATTCGTGTCATTAAGGAACGATTAACCAATAAGTCTGACGGCAATCTTGAATGCTTTCCTTACACAAAAGGGAAAATCGGAAAACAAAAAGTAGTGGTCGGTGTAACCGGCGTAGGAGTCACTAACGGCGCGATGGTTGCGGCCTTGTTTATTCATCACTTTAAACCGAATGAGCTTATAGTTTCGGGGACAGGTTCTCGTTTCAACCCACGCATTCGGACCGGAGATACCGTTATTTCCAATAAAACGATTCACCATGCAGCAGGCACCCTAACTGCTAAAGGGATGATCTATCGAAAAGTGCGCGGGCCCCTTCCCGACCAAATGACTCATTGGGCTTACCCACCAGATCCGAACCTGTTCAAATTAGCCAAGCGTGCTATAAAATCCTACGAACCGGAATCAGTGACCGTTGATAAGGAGACCTATTCACCTAAAGTCTTAACCGGAGTCGTCTCAGCAAGCGACCTGTTTGGCGTATCTCAGGCCAAAATTAATGATATGAAAAAGAAGCTCGATCCTGATATCATGGAGATGGAGAGCGCAGCCATTGCTCAGGTTTGTCATCAATTGGGAACTCCGCATATCGTATTTCGTGCAGGGAGTAATCGCACTCAAGTAAACCCTGGCAATGCTTACCGTAAGGTTGGTCAAACAGCTGCATCAGCCGCAGCGCGCTGGACTATTCATTTTGTCAGGTATCTTGGAGAATTGCGGGCAAGTTCATGAAACTATTTTCTCGTGGTGACTGGGAAGGCTTCTTTGCCGCTTTTATAAATAATCTGGTACAACTTCTCATACTTGCACCCTTGTGTATCCTGGTATTGGGATTCTCACCGAAATTGGTATTCGGGACTATTCTTCCGGGTGTCGCCATTTCCTTTCTGGTAGGAAATTTATTTTACGCGTGGCAGGCCATGAAGTTGGCCGAAAAAGAAGGCCGGGATGATGTATGCGCTCTACCGTACGGTATAAGCACACCTGGATTGTTTGCTCATATTTTTTTAGTGATGCTTCCGGCGAAACTGCTTGCTGAATCTCAAGGATTGCCCAATCCGGAACGTATTGCCTGGCAAGCAGGTCTGGTGGCAACTTTAGCCGGCGGCTTCATCGAATTTTCGATGTCCTTTTTTGCTGCTAAAATTCGGAGTATAACACCTCGAGCAGCCATGCTTTCAACGCTTGCCGGAGTGGGTCTGGGTTTCTTAGGTCTCGGATTTTTGTTTCAATCCTTTGCATCCCCTATTGTGGGCATGGTTACTCTTGCGCTTGTTTTCCTGGCCTATTTCGGAAAGGTCCAGTTTGTGGGAAAGCTTCCTGCAACCCTGATAGTACTACTTATTGGAACGAGCCTTTGCTGGATCATTGGTCTAGCCCCCGTGGGCAGCTCCGAAGTTTCACCTTGGGCAGCAGTGGGGATTCACCTTCCCAAGATAGTTGTTTTCGATTTGATTCCTGCTCTTTCAGCCGGGCATATTTTACCTTACCTATCGGTTATCATTCCGATCAGTTTCCTTGGGGTTCTTGCCTCCCTTCAAAATATCGAATCAGCTGCGGCAGCCGGAGACGATTATCCTGTAAGACCGAGTTTAATAGCCAATGGAATAGGAACGATGGCGGCCGCCCTTTGTGGATCTCCCTTCCCCACTTCTATCTATATTGGTCACCCTGCTTGGAAGGCACTCGGCTCAAGAGCCGGATACTCGGTTCTCAACGGTGTATTTATAACCCTGGTTTGTTTAACAGGCACCATGTCGGTTTTAACGTGGGCAATTCCCGCCGAAGCCGGATTGGCGATCATTTTATGGATCGGTATTATTATAACCAGTCAGGCCTTTGAAGTTACTGAACGGAAACATATGGTTGCTGTCGTAGTTGGGATTCTCCCTGGAATGGCTGCATGGACCATGCTGGTGATTAAAACCTCAATGAACGCGGTAAGCAGAACCCTTGAAAAAGGCCCGGCATTGACAGAAGCGACCTTACAACATGCTCATATTTCAGGAGCGTTCATTGGAGGTGGTTTCGCACTTGAGCAAGGTTTTCTTTACTCGGCCATGATTTGGTCAGCCATCGTTGTTTACATCGTCGATCGCCGCTGGCGCGTGGCCGCTGGATGGAGTCTGGCTGGAGGTATTCTTTCCATTATGGGACTTATGCACTCCTTTAAATTAACTGGATCCGATTCCATCATCGATCTTCCAGTGCTGAGTATTTTTTCCGAAAATGAATTGGATATTGCCTCACTTTTTCCTGCCTGGGAATTTGCAGTCGGCTATTTACTGGTTGGTACCCTTTTATACATTACACCCTGGATAAGTAAGCCGGGCACGCTAACAGGAGAATCATAAATCAACGACTAAAATTGATCAGCAAACAGAAAGTATATGAGCGACACTGAATCGGCGGAAAACCCAGTAACCCAAAACCTCATCTATGGGCTAAATGATAAACTTTCTCCACCCAAAGCAACACTGGCAGCATTACAACAGGTATTGGCAATGTTTGTCGGAACCATAACTCCGCCGACCATCGTTGCGAATGTGCTAGATCTTCCGTTCGACCAAAAAGCGTATTTAATTAGCATGTCACTTCTTTGCAGTGGCCTCGGAACCCTGGTGCAAGTGGCTGCTTGGGGACGAGTTGGTTCAGGGCTTCTTTCAATGACCGGCACAAGCTTTGCGTTTATCACACCACTCATACTGGCGGGTCAGGCTGGAGGACTTCCACTTATGTTTGGCATGAGCTTATTATTGGCTCCCGTAGAGGCAATTCTGGCACCTTTTTTGCCGAAGCTACAAAAAGTGTTCACGCCCTTGGTCGCTGGCATCGTGGTGTTACTTATAGGACTTTTGCTAATCCCTACCACCTTGGGAGGCATGGGGCCACCAGCCAATGAATCCCTACATCCAATTACAAATCTTGCCATTGCAGGATGCGTTTTGGTGATCGTTCTACTTCTGAGTTCACTCCACATACCTTGGGCGAGAATGTCAGCAGCTCTCTTGGCATTATTGGCCGGTTATTTATTTTGCATGAAAATGGGGATTGTAAACATCCCGGAAACAACGGGAGGCTGGATCGCAATTCCCCATCCTTTTAAATACGGCCTGGCATTCGATTGGGCATTTGTCCTGCCATTTGGGTTTATTTACTTAGTAACTGCTATTGAAAGCATTGGCGACTTTACCGCCTGTTCTGAGTTGTCAGGTGAACCTACGAGCGGTCCCGTTTACTGGAAACGTATTCGAGGCGGTGTGTTCGCCGATGGCCTCAACAGTATGGTCGCAGCGGTCCTCAACTCCTTCCCAAACACAACATTCTCACAAAACAATGGAGTCATTCAACTTACCGGAATCGCTGCTCGACAAGTCGGATATTACGCAGCGGGAGTCTTGATATTTTTCGGCTTGGTTCCAGGTATAGGTAAATGGTTAGCAAGCATCCCTCCACCTGTAATGAGCGGACTTACCATTTTGCTTTTTGGGCTTATTGCAACGGCGGGTATTCGTATCATCATGAGAACAAATCTTGACCATAGAAGCCTTCTTATATTGGCAGTTTCGCTGGGTGTTGGGATAGGAATAGGCTTTGATCCAGAAATCATGAACCCCTTACCAGATGCGATTGAGAATGTATTTAGTTCGGGAATTACAAGCGGCGGCTTGACCGCACTGGTTCTGAATATCTTTCTACCAAAGAAAAAGAAGTGCTAAGGGATATGAATCTAGAAATATTAAACCATTCCGATCAAAGATCCTTCGCCCAAATTCTAGGCGAAATATTTGAACATTCACCCTGGATTCCACGAGAGACCTGGGAGAAAAGACCGTTTCACACTATTGAGAACTTGCATCACGATTTGAGGGAAACATTGGAAGCTGCCGATGAGGGGCAAAAACTAGAACTTATTCGAGCTCACCCGGATTTGGCAGGGAAACTAGCCATTTCGGGAGAATTAACCGATTTTTCAACGGCCGAACAACAATCAGCAAAGCTCAACAAGTTGACAGCAGAACAGTTTGAAACCATCTCCAAGCTCAACCAAGCTTACAAAAATAAATTCAAGTTCCCGTTTATCATCTGCGTAAAAGACCACACTCAATCCAGCATTTTCAAACATTTTGAAGAGCGAGTTAACAACGACGCTGAAACGGAACTCAATGCTGCTCTCAAACAAATATCGCGTATTGCCTGGCACCGTTTAAATGACCTGTTAACCTAAAAACAATTTCTTTCCACAATGAGCGCAAAACTGAGTACCCACGTATTAAATACCAAAGATGGAATCCCTGCTTCCGGAGTCAAAATTGAACTCTTCCATGTCACTAGTGAAGGCGAGCAATTGATAATATCAACAACGACTAATTCGGATGGAAGAACTGATCATCCACTTCTAACTGGAGACCAATTCAAAACAGGAGACTACAAACTCGTCTTTCACATAGGTGAGTATTTCCACGAGCATGCAGAAGATGCTCCATTCTTAAGCGAGGTGCCCGTTCAATTTCGCATCAATGATCCAAACGGATCTTACCATGTGCCGCTTTTAGCTTCACCATGGAGCTACAGCGTGTATCGCGGAAGTTGAAGATGAGTGTCTACGACACAGTCATTGTAGGCGGATGCCTTGTAACTCCAGAAGGGGAATCTTACCAAGACCTAGGCATATCGGATGGAAAAATAGCTGCCATAGAGCCCAATCTCGCGGGCCAGGGGAAAGAAGAACGCGCTATTGAAGGCGCCGTCGTAATTCCCGGAATTATTGATAGTCATGTTCACATAAACGAGCCTGGTCATACGAACTGGGAGGGTTTTGAAACCGGTTCGCGCGCAGCCATAGCGGGAGGAATCACCTGCATATTTGATATGCCGCTGAACTCGATTCCCACTACGATAAACGTTGAAGCCTTTGAGCTTAAGAAGAACCGAGCAGAAGCAAAATGCATGACCGACTTTGCTTTTTGGGGTGGGCTCGTTCCAGGGAATCTCGAGGACCTTGAATCGCTATACCTTGCCGGTGTTATTGGGTTTAAAGCCTTCATGTCCAATAGCGGATTGGATGAGTTCCCTAATGTCGACGAATCAGTCCTGAGAAAAGGAATGAAGGCTATTAGTAAACTTCCAGGCATGCGCTTGGCATTGCATGCTGAGGATAACGAATTGACTGAAGAGCTTTCAAAACGAGCCATCCTCTCAGGACAAACTTCGGTTCAAGATTTTCTCGACTCGAGACCGATCGAGGCTGAATTGATAGCTATTCGATCCGCAATCAACCTGGCCGGGGAAACCGGTTGCCCCATCCACATCGTCCACGTGAGTTGCCCAGAGGGCATCGATCTCATAACGGCTGCGAAACAAGCAGGCATTGATGTCACAGTTGAAACCTGCCCACATTACCTTTATTTCACGAACGACATACTCGGAGACGCAGGATCGGTGGCCAAATGCGCCCCACCCTTGCGGGCAGCGGGAACGGTAATAGCTCTTCGGGAAAAACTTCGTACCCGAGAAATAGATACCATCGGATCGGACCATTCACCTTGTTTGGAAAGCATGAAATCAGGAAACAACTTTTTTCAAACATGGGGCGGAATTTCCGGTCTGCAACATTCAGGACCGATAATCTATAGCTTGTTAAGAGAAACCTTAGAGATGGAACTCTGCGATATTACAAAACTCATGAGCCAAACCCCGGCTCAACGTTTTGGGCTAAAACACAAAGGAGCGATTGCATTGGGTATGGATGCAGATCTTTGCATCGGAAAATTCGACAATACTCAGCCCATAGCGAAGGAGGACCTTCTTTATAGAAATCCTCATTCGCCCTACGTGGGATTCACACCTAACTTTAATGTGCAATCAACAATAGTAAGAGGATGCGCGGTCTATAAAAACAAGGAATTTCAAGGAGAAATCCATGGAAAATTTATAAGACCCGCTTACTAACATCTCATCCCAGCGCTTCAAGTTAAGATCACATTGGAGTCATTCTGTAGTGAATGTAGTTTTCAATTTATTCTAATAAAATTATCGCCTTGAAACCCTAGAAGCTAAAACACAGCCTTTGCGGTTTTACCAAACTTATCCATAGCATGATTATTAAACCCAAAGTTCGCGGTTTCATTTGCATTACGGCCCATCCAGAAGGTTGCGCTGCCCACGTTCAGGAGCAAATCGACTACGTTAAGAATCAAGGAACCATTGAGGATGGACCCAAAAAAGTATTGGTGATTGGATCTTCCACCGGATACGGCTTATCTGCCCGAATTGCTGCAGCATTTGGAAGTAATGCTTCCACCGTCGGAGTATTTTATGAAAGGCCATCGATGAATGGCCGAACAGCTTCCGCAGGTTGGTACAACTCCGTGGCCTTTGAAAAAAAGGCAAAAGATGCAGGCCTTTATGCCAAAAGCGTTAACGGAGACGCTTTTTCCGATACGATAAAAGAAGAAGTAATAACCATTCTGAAAGAGGAAGTTGGTAAGGTCGATTTGGTGGTATACAGCTTGGCTTCTCCGCGGAGAGAGCATCCGAAAACGGGCACCATCCATAAATCAACGCTAAAACCTGTAGGTGAAACTTTCGTAGGTCCTACGTTGGATACCGACAAGGGAGTCATCAAGGATGTAGAGTTGGAACCAGCGACAGACGAAGAAATTTCTGATACGGTAGCCGTCATGGGAGGCGAAGATTGGGAAACGTGGATCAATGCCCTCAATGATGCCGATCTTTTAGAGGATGGCTGTCAGACGGTTGCATTCTCCTATATTGGCCCAACCATTACCTGGCCCATTTACTGGAATGGAACCATGGGAAAAGCGAAAACAGACGTTGATGAAACGGCGAAGCGCCTGGATGCACTTTTAAAAATCAAACGAGGATCTGCGTTTGTAAGCGTCAACAAAGCTGTTGTGACGCAGGCCAGCTCGGCCATACCCGTTGTTCCTCTTTACATTTCCATCCTGTTCAAAGTGATGAAAGAAAAGGGACTCCACGAGGGATGCATTGAACAACTTTACCGCTTATACGCTTCTCAAATGTATCAGGGCAATTTCCTCGACCTAGACGAAGCAGGTCGGGTTCGGATTGATGACTGGGAAATGAAACCAGAAATCCAGGAAGCAGTCGCCGAATTGTGGGAAACAGCCTCAAACGAAAATTTCAAAGACATATCCGACTACGAAGGCTATAGAAGCGATTTCTTAAAGCTCTTTGGTTTTGGCCTTGAAGGAGTTGACTACGAGGCAGATACCGAGCCTGAGCTCAATTTTGAAAGCTAATCAGCCTTTATAACCAGAGGTCGTCTATTAATTAAACGACCGACCGCAACCACACGTTGTCTTGGCGTTTGGGTTTTTGATTTCGAAACCCTTTCCTTGCAACCCATCATCGAAGTCTACAACCGAACCTTCGAGATAGGCCAAACTCGTCGCGTCCATTAGAAAGCAAACTCCCAGGCTTTCCAGCTCCTGATCACCCTCTTTGGCTGAATCGAAACTCATACCATATTCGAGCCCAGAGCATCCACCCGCTTCAACAAATATTCGGAGACGCTTTGTCTCATCAGCTGTCTCCTTCTGGAGGCTTTCAATTTTTTTAGCAGCAGACTCAGTTAGTGAAATCATAGGTTTCAAAAAGAATCAGACTCTGTTTAATGTCAACTCCATCTAACTCTTCGGAAGCTTACAGCATAATTCATGCTAGTTTTACAATTGGACGCTTGATAGTTGAGAATTAATTTCATGTAGTCATTCATCGTGGCACATCCAAATCAAATTTTTGACCAACTAAATGTAGACCTTATCCGGAAAATCGCAGAAGGCGGAATGGGCACCGTCTATGAAGGTCGGCAAAACGGAGCGGGCGGTTTTGAGAAATCGGTCGCCGTTAAGTTAATCCGTGAGGAGTACTCAGAAGTCCAAGACTTTAGAAGCAACTTTTTTGGTGAAGCGCAGTTGGTAGCAGACTTGATTCATACCAATATCGTACAAACCTACCATCTTGGTGAATTCAATGGTCAGTATTTTATTACCATGGAACTGGTCAAAGGGATTAATCTTAGTGAATTTATTAGCATACATCGTAAGTTGAGAAAAAAGATTCCGGTTGAAATCGCAGTATTTATAGCAAGTCGCATCTGCCGTGGTCTCTCCTACGCGCATAGAAAACGCGATAAACGCGGCCGTCATCTGAATATCGTCCACCGCGACGTAAACCCGAGGAATGTAATGCTGGCATGCGAAGGTGATGTTAAGGTCACCGACTTTGGCATAGCCAAGGCCCGAAACCTAATGTACAATCAGGAAGGTCGGGTAATTGCAGGTCGCTACGAGTACATTTCTCCAGAACAAGCTCGAAAAGAAGTAACAGACAGCCGAGCAGATCTTTTCTCAATCGGTGTCGTGTTGTCAGAAATGCTAGATGGTTTTAATCGATTCCTTGGCATCGATGATGACACTTCGATACGCAATATTCTAGAACTGGAAGTCCCAGACTACTCAGCCAGCTTACCAGATGTAGATGATAGACTAAATAACCTGCTTCAAAAACTCTTGGCAAGAGATCGGGAAGACAGATACCAAGAAGCGGCAGATGCATTAACCGATCTTGAATACTACATGTACGGCGATGGTTATGGGCCAACCAACGAGAAACTTTCATCCTACCTCGGACAATTATTCAATGAAGCAGGTCTTTTTGAGGATGATCCAAGTTTAAAGTTTTTCTTCTCACCGATGGAGGGAGATTAGGAAATGCCCTCGCAAGGTTTACATCAGTATCAGAAACAGATTCAGAGTCTCATCCTTGCTCCGCAACTGAGGCAATCTCTGAAAATACTCCAAGCGCCTACCATGGAGCTGCGCAACGAAATCCTGGGTGAACTTCAAAGCAACCCAGCATTGGAAGAATTACCAATGGACGGAGATAGTCTTGAATCATCCCTGGAAATTGGTGCCGAGGACAATACACCGGACCAAAAGGACGAAATGGATTTCGACAAAGACTTCGATTTACTGAGCAAAATGGACGAAGCCTCGCGCGATTACTATGCTCAAGAATACGCAATGAGTTCCTATTCGTCAGACGACGCCGAAAGACGCCAGCACTTTTTCGACAGTCTCGCAAGTTCAACAAGTTTACAGGAACACTTAATTCATCAAGCTGACCTTTCAAATCTAGACGAGGATCAACATAAAGCCATTAACTACTTGATTGGCAGCTTGGATGACAGAGGGTACCTAACTTCAAAATTACCCGACTTAGCTTTATTGGCCCAATTGCCCCTTAGAGTAATTCAAGAAGCACATACTTTGCTTAAAACATTAGATCCGGCAGGCATTGGCGCTGTCGATTTACAGGATTGCCTGCTCATCCAAATAAAAATTAACGGCCGGGCCAAATCCTTAGCGGGGAAAATGCTGAAAGATCAGTTTCACCTCCTGCTTCGCCGACGAATTCCAGAAATCGCCAAGCGAGTTAACAAGGATATTGAAGATGTACAAGAAGCACTCGAAGAGATATCCAATCTCGATCCTTCGCCCGGAAGAAAGTACGGGGAAGACACAAATCAAGTAATTACGCCGGACGTTGTAATCGAAAAAGATGCCGGAAAATGGAAAATCCATTTGAACAATGAATACATTCCTCGTTTGCGCATTAGCAACGTATACAAGGAAATCATTGCCCGCGGAAAACTAACCAAGGAAGAGAAGGAGTATATTCAGGAAAAAATGCGAGCGGGAAAGTTCCTCATAAGCTCGATTGAACAACGACAACAAACCATCGAAAAGATAACTCGCTCCATACTGGATTTCCAACTCGATTTTTTCGAAGAAGGATTAGTGAAACTTCGACCTCTAACTATGACACAGGTGGCAGATGCGGTTGGCGTCCATGAAACAACCGTTAGTCGAGCCATTTCCGGGAAATACATTAAAACGCCTCACGGAATTTTCCCTCTCAAATATTTCTTTACGCCCGGTTATGATTCAGCCGGTGGCGAAGCGTTGTCGAATACAACTATCAAAGATATGATTGCCCATATTATCGAAAACGAGGATCCCGGAAAGCCTTTGAGTGATCAGGTTGTCGTAAATCTATTGGCTGAGAAAAATATCACAATAGCGAGACGAACCGTAGCTAAGTATCGTGAAGAACTCGGAATTTTACCGACTAACCTGCGCAGGCGCTACCATTAAGATCAACGAATAAGCACCTGCAGTTGTTCTTGAACGGACATAACCACCTGAGGAGTAATATCGAAGGAAGGAACCTCAAACTCTCTTTTGCTTTTCACATGAATGTAAGTCGTAAGAACTGACGATGACTTGGGAGGCAGCCTTCTCAAAATGCGTTTTCGTTCGAGCATCAGGGATACAATTTGTTTCAACGTATCTGCCTCCTCACTCTCCAAAGCATCCTCAATTTCGAAAAGACTAAAGAATAACTCCTCCAATGTCCGCTGCTGATTAAGGTTCTCTTCTCGCTTATCAGGGCTAGATTCGAATACTCGCGTCCACCGACCAAGAATAAGCACATCTGCATCCATGCTTTCGATATCATCCGCGCCCAAATCCGCACGAACCAGCGCACCTTCTTTGTTCCTGATTAAATAACAATTGACCTCCTCGCCATCCTGAAAGGGATTGCCAGAAAAAGTAGATTCTTTACCAAAGGGTTTAATTTCCCATTCCATATTTATGTATCTCCGTTGTGGAACCTGAATTGAAAAACAGATTGTTCCCCTTTCATCAAGAAAAGGGTGAAGAAAGTTTAGTTAAAAATGGCCGATTAATTGTCATCGGGGATGTCCACGGCTGTATTCGAGAGCTGGAAAAGCTGATAAATGTCTTAAAACTGGAAACAAATGACAGGGTTATTTTTCTCGGCGACCTTATAAACAGAGGTCCTGACTCCAAATCTGTGCTTAAACTCGCCAGATCTATAAAGGGTTACTCCATTCTAGGAAATCATGAATACCGACTTTTAAAATTTTTCCATACCCTTGATTCACTCGAACTAAAACCTTACGAGATTTCTACTTTAAAATCGATTGATGCAGAGGATTGGAATTACCTCAAATCTATGGTCTTGTGGCTCGAACAACCTTTAGAAGGTAGAGTCTTTGTACATGGTGGATTTTTACCAGGAATAGCATGGCATACCCAACCGGCAAAGGTGGTAACTCAAATTCAAATGATAGACAAAATGGGGATTCCAAGGAAACGGGATGAAACTAAAGGCCGTAAATTTTGGGCAACCCTATGGGATCAGGAACCCTTTGTTGTTTATGGACATACGCCTAGGAGGAAAGTCCATAGGAGAAAAAATTCTCTAGGTATTGATACGGGTTGCGTTTGGGGTGGGCACCTAACTGCGCTCATTCTTCCAGAAAATGAAATCGTTCAAATCAAAGCCCAAAAAAACTACATTAAATAAAATGAACCGCGGGCGGTATTCGAGTTGTTATTCATCTTTGAAGGTCTATCTCTTTACGAATGAATCAACAAACCGAAGCCATAATTCCACACCTGGGATTGTTGGTACTCGATGTTCAGGCTAGCTTTTTGAAAGTAATACCTGATGCAGAATCTTTCAAAAAACGCATCCAATTTTGCGTAGAAACAGCCAGACTATTTGGAATTCCCACCCTCTTCACCGAACAAAGACCCGACAAGCTAGGCCATAGCCTGGATAATGTGAGAGACTTGAACCCCAAGGCGCGCTGTACGGCAAAAACCAGATTTTCAGCATTTTCAGAGAGCGCTTTCTCACAATGGCAGCAGGAAGAAGAGATTCAACATATCCTGGTTGTCGGCCTTGAGACTCCGATCTGTGTCTACCAAAGCGTTCTAGAGGCTATTAACCAAGAAATTGATGTCACCGTATTGAGTGACGCGGTTTGTTGCAGGCGCCGTGAAGATGGTGAAGTAGCCATCACCGCAATGCGACTACATGGAGCACACGTACTGCCAAGTGAGACAATATTTTACAGCATACTCTCAGATTCAAATCATCCGAGTTTCAAAGAATTCACTCAATTGGTAAAAAAATACTCGGATAAATAACGTTAAGCTATTTGCTATTCTGTAGTGTCAAAATAACTCACATGAGTGCGGCGAAAACATCATCTGACAGTTCACCAGAAAGTACCGGTTACGAGCTGAAATATCTTCTAGAGCTCGACGACGAGTTTCTAGAAAGGCTAGACCCGCGCAAACTTGCCTCAACACCTCCCGTCGAACTGGCTCACTTCATTGATCGCTTGGACAATGAACAACGACGTGTGGTTCTGCGCTTAGTATCAGATGAAGTAGCTACCGAGATACTTTCCGAAATGGACGTCGAAGCGAGTGCCGCGGTGCTGGATGCCATGCAGGAACTTCGGGCAATCAAACTCCTCGAAGATCTTGATCCCGATGACGCCACAGACGTTTTTAATAAACTTGAAGACGAAAAGCGTGAAAATCTTTTGAGCAAGATGGAGCCTGAATCGGCTCAGGAGATCAAAGACCTCTTGGAATACGATCCCGATTCAGTTGGAGGAATAATGACTCCTGATGTTTGCAGTATTAGAAACAACTGCAAAGTGGATGAAGCGATTCAAGCCATTCGTGATCAAGCCGCTGGTATGGAAACCATTTATTACATCTACGTAGTCAATACCGACGATGAACTCGTGGGGGTTGTATCCATGCGCGATCTTTTAGTAGCGACACCAGATTCGTCTATCACGTCCCTGATGAAAAGTAATTTGCTTGGACTGCTAACGACGGACCTAGACAAAGAGCAAGCCGCTCACATAATGGCCGAATACAATCTCATCGCCCTTCCTGTTGTTGACGAAAAAAACAGACTCGTCGGCATCGTCACTCACGATGATGTGATCGACATTATCCAGGCTGAAGCGACCGAAGATATCCAAAAACTGGTAGGTGCAGGAGCCGATGAATCCATTCACGACAGCGTGGGTTACAGCTTGAAAAAACGACACGTTTGGTTGCAGGTTAATTTGTTCACCATCGCTCTTGCCTCGTGTGTCGTTGCATTTTTCGAAGAGCAAATCTCCAGTCTAACATTTCTGGCTGTATTTATGCCTATCATAGCAGCGACCGGTGGAAACACAGGAGCTCAAACCCTGGCTGTGGTTATCCGAAGCCTAGCCCTTGAGGACATCCACGAATCTGACAAAATAAAGCTATATCTAAAAGAACTTTTTAAAGGTATCCTAAATGGGATTGGCGTCGGCCTGATCGGGGCTACATTGGCATTCGTTTGGAAGCAAGACATTAAAACTTCATTGGTAGTATTCATTTCAATGATTCTCACCATGGGGATCTCAGGATTCAGTGGTGCATTCATACCACTTGCTTTAAAAAAGCTCAATCTTGATCCCGCCCAAAGTTCCTCCATTTTCCTAACAACAATAACCGATTTCACCGGGTTTTTTATTTTCTTAAGCCTCGGATCCTGGTTACTACTTTAACCTACTATGAATCTAGATTCCATTAACACAATTCAAGAAATGAAGACCATGGACCATTCCAAAGGAGAGGAAGTCCAGGGCGTTTACATTCTCAAAAAAAAGGCCAGTAAAAAAGCCAAAAACGACTCGACTTATTTAAGTTTAGAATACGGAGACAGAACGGGAAACTTCCATTGTTTTTGCTTTGGAGATAACCCGATTTATTCGCGTATTGATTCTATCGATGAAGGTTCACCGGTATTTGCGAGTTTAACCACAGGAGTCTACCAGGGACGTTTTTCCCCAAGACTGACAGAAACACGTTTGCTCACCGAAGAAGAATTAGCGACCCCGGAACTGTCTGCTCGGCTGGTTGAAACTTGCCTGGAAAACCCGGAAGATCTATGGACAGATTTTCAAGGGTTTGTAGAGGAAATCCCCCATGAAGGATTGAAAGCAACTGTTCGTCTTGCCATTGGAGAAATTGAAGCAGGCTTTCGCTCCTCCCCTGCCGCCGTCTCTATGCATCATGCTTATAGACATGGACTCCTTGAACACACCGTCCATATGGCACGCGCATGTAAAGCGCTTCTTCAATTTTATACGGAAGTCGATCCCAGTTTGGCGATGGCGGGCTTACTTCTGCACGACATTGGAAAGGTGATCGAATACGAAGGCGAACTGAGCGTCAGTAAAAGCAAAACAGGCATATTGCAGGGACACGTGGTACTGGGTTATCGTATGGCCAGGAAGGCGGGAATGATTGCCAAACTTGAGCCAGAACTTTTGGAACGATTGGAACATATTATTCTTTCCCACCAGGGTGAACTTGAATGGGGAGCGGCTGCAATGGCTGCAACCCCCGAGGCGGTTTTTGTTTCAATGATTGATAATCTCGATGCCCGCATGGGGATGGTTCAGTATGCATTGCGAAATAGAAATGAGGACAAACCATTCAGCGATTACCTGCCCGGACTAAAAGCTCCGCTTTTGACCCAACCGCTTCCAAGCATCGAGTTGAGTGCTGAAGATTTCCAGGACTCATTAGGACTTTAAAAAAATCCCTCAATCAATTGATAGCAGGTCCTAAAACCCTGAAACGTATAAAACAAGTTGTATCTTTTGGGACCTTTATTTTCAATTCAGAAACGGTTTCAATTACCCGGATACCATTGAGCAAATCAAATATCGGTGTCCAATTCGCGGGCGACAACCCATCGCTAAATTCGGCACTTACTGTTAGGTCACTAGCATTTGGGTTTTTGGGGAATTTATAAACTACGAATTCGCCCATAAAAGAATCCTCACTTTCTATGGAGGGAATCTGTTGTGTCGTTGATTTCTCAGGATCGCTTCCAATTGAGTATTCAAACAGATTGTTAAAACCATCGATATCAGGATCAGACAGGGGATCTGCCATCTGCCCAAAAGGATCTTCGAATTCTTGTTCTTTCCACATCTCAATTCCACTTGCCATTACGGAGATGGATGCAAGGTCACTAACCTTGGTTTCACCATCTTTACCAACGACCACTTGATAAAGCCCAGCATCTAAAGAGGTCACTGAGGAAACATCATAACTTGCATCAGTTGTCCCGAGGATATCCTGTCCATTTTTCTGCCACTGATAAGTTACCCCGGTAGTATTTTCAACTGAAACGCTTAAGCTCAGTGCTGATCCCCATTGAAGGGAGACGCTGTTTGGATGATCAGTAATAGTAGGACCTTTTTCCAAAATATAAATGGTAAGAGCTAGTAAGGTTGAGTCGCCGGTAAGGTTGTCTTCTTCATAGGCGAAGATATCCATATTGTAGACACCAGCTCTGCTCGGTATTCCCTCAACCGTTCCGACTCCAAATTCCTTAACATTGGGACTCAGGCTCAAACCAGGTGGAGCGGCGGCTCCTAACTTGTATGAGCCAACCACATATGAAGATGAAGCAAAGCTGATTCGAAACGGTTCACCCAACGTGCCGTGAGTATTGTCAAATCCCGGGAGGAGTTGTACCGAGGCAGTCGCCCCAGTTACACTGTTTACACTACCAACAACGACTCCGGCTCCCGTTATCCATTTAAATAGATGAACCAGATTGGGCCCTAAACCAAACTGGCGTTCGACAATTGTATTAATGATTGGGGTACGCTGAAGAATTACGCAAAGCATCAAAGCTGGCATGCGAAATCTTCCAGATAATCCGTCAAAAAAACGCTTTAATACACGATCCATCAGTTAACTCCAAAAAGGCGATAATCCAGCAATGAACTGGATTCAAAAACTGACGGAAAGCTAGGGCTTCGACTTACAGACCAAAAGTAGATGGATAGATTTTATAAGTTTTTAACCGCACCTAAGAATTGGAATTTGCGCCCTGCCGAATAAGCCAAATCAAAAGGATGGCGATTGCTCCCAATATAAATGTTCCCAGGTTAAGACCAATTCCATTCAGGAAAACAAGGCCTAGTCCACCAGCAAACAAAACATACCAAGTCATAGGAATTAGAGTTTTACGAATTACACTACCCTCCTTGCCCAATAAACCCACGGTGGCAGATGCAGCTACCACATTGTGCACACAGATCATATTTCCGGCCGCTCCTCCAACTGCCTGCAAAGATACAACAATACTTTCTGTGGCTCCAATATTTTGAGCCATTTCAAATTGAAACAGCGAAAACATCATATTACTGATCGTGTTACTTCCGGCTATAAAAGCACCCAAAGCACCAATCGTTGGAGCTATTAAGGGCCACAAATTTCCAACTAGGGCTGATACCCCTTCAGCAAGGACTTGGGGCATTTGTTCGAGCGAACCCGATTGCGAATTCAAAAACACTTGAACCATTGGCACTGCGAAAATAAGAGCGGAGGCAGCTCCAAGCAGGGTATGGAATGATTCTTTCCAAGATTCACAAATTTTTGGAGCTTTCATTCTAAATATTCCGTAGGACAAAACCACAGTTATTATAAACAGGAAACCGGGCAGGTAGAGAGGCTGAGTTTTCGTAGTAATATCAGTGCCGAAAATATTCGCCCATTGAAATGTTACTGCCGATGAAGTGACCCAGGATTTTATGAGGGGAACAGTTCGCGTAAGGACCAAGAGAACAGCAACAATGAGGTATGGAGACCAAGCTTTAAGAAAGTGTCCACGCGAAACATTCGAACCCGAATCATGGGCATCGACATGAAATTCACCTTTCCACTCATCTTCCCATTCTTCTTCTGCTGGGAAATTCCAAACTCGTTTTGGCTGTAAAAAGCCAGCCTTGGTCGCACTCACAACAATGACCAATCCGACTAATGAACCAAGTAACGAAGGAAACTCTGGACCTAGAAAACGTCCCAACAGCATGTATGGAATCGTAAAGGCCAAGCCTGAGAAAATAGCAAACTTCCAGATTTCCAATCCTTCACGAAAAGACTTATTTTTCCCAAAGAAATAGGTCATTATGGCAACCAGAACTAAGGGAATAAACGTTCCTATAATTCCATGAAAGAGAGAGACGGTTGCACCGATATCGTGAAGAAAAGCATCGTGGCTTATACCTAGCTTATTTAAAAGCTCCAACACCTGAGGTTGATCGGAAAGACCTGTGTTTACCCCAACAAGGATAGGTGTTCCAACAGCTCCGAATGAAACCGGCGTACTTTGAATAATCAACGCCATAACAACCGCGGCCATCGCAGGGAATCCAATGGCCACCAATAATGGTGCCGCGATTGCTGCTGGTGTCCCGAATCCAGCTGCACCTTCAATAAACGATCCAAACAGCCAGGCTATGATAATCACCTGAATCCGTCGATCGGGAGAAATATCCACAAAACCCTGCCGAATGGCATGAATGTCGCCGGAAGCTTTCAGAGTATTCAGAAGCAAGATGGCACCGAAAACTATAAACAATAAATTCAAGGCCGTTACTACTCCATGAATCGATGCAGCACCTATTTGCAAAATCGGTGTTTTCCATACCAATAGCGCGATTACAGCGGTAAATAGATAGGCTACCGGCATCGCTTTCTTTGCAGGCCACCTCAAAACGACCAGAAAAACGAAAACGACAAGAATCGGAGTAAGTGCGAGAAGAGACAATAGTGATAGAGGTAATTCAGACATGGAGATATGGAATGGAGTTGATTAGAGGCTAGATGTAATTCCAAATCTACAAATTTGTGAAGAATCAAATGAAGGCCTCTTAAAATGAGCTCGATGAATCACAACACCCTATTAGGGAATCAGCCATCTATAGTTACCAAAGGCACAGCCGACCCCGGAATCAGCGTCAAATAAGAAAATAAACGCTCCCGGTTTGGATCCACCCGGGAGCGTTTGACCTTAAGCTTAAGGCGTCTACCCTAAGAATTATAAAAAAGAGCAAAGTCCAAAACGTCAGGGTAAGACATAAGTGGCACCACTGGAATGAAGATCTTTTCTAAGCTTTCATTCTATGTCAAAAACTGTTTATCAAAGATCATTATTTTAAAGCCCTCGGGACAACAAGGTAGATTTGGTGACAATGGGGGAATGACCAGAGATCGGGATACATTCCAATGACCAGATTTAGGTCTGAATTCATGAATTTTAACAGGAATAAGGACTGGTTCACCGTTTTGATAAAAGTTTGTAAGACAGGAGAATTTGGTGGCATAACTCGAAAATTTTCTTTTTATTTCAATCATAGCCCTAAGATCTGCCGTATTTTTTTAGTATCCTGAAGTTGCTTTCAAATGAACCTTTCTCTTTATCCTTTATTTCTTCGTCTATGTACAGCCCTACTTACAACCGTAACAATAGGATTTGCTGCAGCGACAGATGATTACCCTGAGTGGCTTGCAAAGATACCAGGTCAACCAATTGGTGAAGATCCTGACAATGATGGTGTTCCATCATTTTTGGAATATGCTCTTGGCGCTGAGCCTGAAGCGGCAGTAGATCCATTTGAAACAGGTTCGTCTCCCATATTTCGTCGGGAGGACCAATCAACCATGGTATTATTACCATTTCCGGGAAAACGAGATTTAATCTACATTCTGGAAGGCAAGGCCAATCTAAAGGACGAAGAATGGACCCCCATGGCAACAAAGCTTGGTAACGCACCCTGGAAGGCAGTTGCCGAAGGTTTCCAAATTGAAGAAACAGCTGACGAAGTTACCCTTTCGTTTGAAGAATGGCCAAACACTACCTTTCTACGCTTGAGGGCAGAAACAGGGGATCCGACTTTGCAACGCAAAGCACTCGCAGCTCGATTCCTAAAACAAGCGACATTTGGTCCTTCCATGGCAGACATTGAAGCTCTCGCCGAAGCTGATCTGGATTTCAATTCCTGGATTGATGATCAGCAAGCGATGGAGGCTAGTTCGCATTTGGCTCATTATTATTCTTTCGGGCTTTCAAATCCAATCGACCCAAGAGATATCAGAAGTGAGTACGTAGGCGGTCCGGCAACTCTAAAGATCACGACATGGTGGGATATTGCTCTCCTTAATCCTGATCAATTAAGACAACGAATGGCGTGGGCACTCTCACAAATATTTGTTTTAGGGGAATCAGGCAGCTTAGCTAACCAATACCCAATTCAGTGGGTCAATTGGTACGACATCCTAGTCAGAAACTCGTTTGGAAATTTCCGAGACCTGCTTCAGGAAGTAACGCTTTCCCCCAAGATGGGAGATTACCTGACCTACGTTAATAACAGAAAAGCTTCCGGGCAGCAATTGCCGGATGAAAACTACGCCCGTGAAGTAATGCAACTTTTCACAATCGGCCTGTGGTTACTTAATAATGACGGTACCTTAAAGCTGGATGATCTAGGCGAGCCTATTCCTACTTATGATAACGATGACATTACAGAAATGGCAAAAGTTTTCACTGGTTTGATCCGGCAGGTTAATAAACCCGATTTATATTGGAGTCCCAACCGGGTGGATCCAATGCGTGAGAACAATTTCCAACATGATAAAACAGTCAAAGTAATGTTCGATGGGTCTATCATCCCAGCGGGTGGGAATACGATTGAAGATATCTCCATGGCGCTCGACGTATTGTTTAATCATTCCAACACACCACCCTTTATTTCAATCCGGCTAATCCAACGTTTTGTGTGCTCCAATCCAAGCCCGGAGTTTGTGGAAAGAATCTCGAATGTGTTTATTGATAATGGAGAAGGCGTCCGCGGAGACTTGGGTGCAGTAATCAAGGCAATCCTGCTCGATCCTGAAGCCAGAGACGCAGGATACATGATCGAGGAGGGACGAGGAAAACTGCGCGAACCCCTACTCAAGTTTACTCAACTTTGCCGGGCATTTGATCTTCAACACAACGCAACAAACGCTCACTTCTGGATACAGCCTTTTGACGACGACTTTGGAATGCACCCATACAAATACCCTTCAGTTTTCAATTTCTATTTACCCGATTATGTTCCAAGTGGAGAAATCCAAGACTCAAATCTCGTAGCTCCGGAATTCCAAATTCTCGATGATTCGACAGGTCTTAAAACGTTTCGAGTTTTTGAATTGTTAATTGAAACAGGCCTCGTAGGAGGAGTCGCAGGTGGAGTAAACCCTCGGCCAACTCTCAATTACATGAGACCAGGCGAACCTGAAACGGTTGAATTACAACTGGCAAAACAATTGAATGCAGACGCTCTGATTGATCGCTTAGACCTCCTACTCACCCACCAAACATTGGGAGAAACGTCCAAGGCGATCATCGTTGAAGCGGTGGAGGCGATTCCAGAGAACTATGCCCTGGCAAGACTTCAAAGAGCTATCCTAATGGTCAGCATCAGCCCTGAATTTGCGATTTTAGAATAAGGATTTTATTATGAAGAACGAAAGACTACTTTCCAGAAGACGTTTTCTCGGTGAAGCGAGTTGTGCTGCCGTGGGTTCTACCGCATTATACTCAAGCCTGCTAAACCTAAGAATGACTAGCACGGCTGCAGCAGCTAATCTTAACCCCGATGATGATTACAAAGCTTTGGTATGTTTATTTCTGGCAGGTGGAAATGATTCTTACAATATGCTAGTCCCTAACAACGCTTCGGCCTACGCAGAGTATAAGAATACGAGAGATAATATCGCTCTGGAAAAAACAGACCTGCTGCCCATTACTTCGAACGGAAAAGGACAACCTTACTCAGAGTTCGGAATTCATCCAGGAATGAAAGAATTCCAGGAACTGTATAACATGAATGATTTAGCATTTGTTGCAAATGTGGGAACCCTGGTCCATCCAACCACAAAATCAGATTACAACAATAAAAGATCTCTTCCTAGCGGTCTGTTTTCTCACTCTGACCAACAAGTTCATTGGCAAACATCTGTTCCACAAGTCAAAGGATCTTCACCAGGTGGCTGGGGAGGTCGCACCGCGGATTTATTGATGGCTATGAATGAGGATTCACAGGTCTCAATGAACATATCTTTAAGCGGGGTTAACATTTTCCAGGTTGGCAACGAAGCATTTGCTTATATCAGCGGATTGGAGGGAGGGACCGATATGGTGGGGTATACTGACCCCTTTCAAAAAGCAGCAATTGACGGTCTTCTTGAAGAACATTATAAAAATCTATTTACCAGGACATTCGCTAAGAACACCCGCAGGTTTATCGATTCATCGATCGCATTTAATGCGGCAATTGAACCAATTGACATTTTTACTCCTGTCCCGCCTACACAATTGGCACAGAGGTTTAAAATGGTAGCACGGACCATTGCGGCGCGTAAAACGTTGAATATGAAGCGACAAACATTCTTTATTCGAGCAGGTGGATGGGATCACCACAGCGAAGTAAACAATGCTCAAGGCCTAATGCTACCTGAAATCAGTCAAGCCGTAAAATACTTCAAAGATGCTCTTCAAGAAATCGGCATGACTGACAATGTGGTAACTTTTACTGCTTCTGATTTTGGTAGAACCCTCACATCAAACGGGGTTGGTTCCGATCATGCCTGGGGAGGAAATCACATCGTTATGGGCGGACCCGTCAACGGTGGTGAAATTTATGGGACATACCCTTCTCTGGTTCTTGGCAGTAGCCAAGAAGTTGGTAGAGGACGATTAATACCAACCACGTCGGTTGACGCGTATAGCTCTGAAATAGCAAGATGGTTTGGAGTATCTTCTTCCGAAATGGATACGGTTTTTCCAAATATCAGGAACTTTTACGACCCTATGATTACTCCCTATCCTCTAGGATTTCTAAGTTAGTTCATTTAAGTTTTCAATAACTGATACTCGGAAGCCACAGTACTAACTGGGGAAAGATCATTAACAAGATCAGCCCGAGAAGTTGGAGGACAATAAAGGGAATTACACCTCGGTAGATGTCGCCGATTGAAATCTCTTTGGGAGCTACGCCCTTAACATAGAAAAGAGCGAACCCAACGGGTGGCGTTAAAAATGACGTCTGCAATGTCACTGCGAACAGAATACAAAACCATACCAAAGAAGGCCGGGAAGATGGATCCATTCCGGCATTAGCCAACCAAGGAAAATCCATTTGGGAAATTACCAAACCTACAATCGGAAGAACAATCAGGGTTATCTCAATCCACTCCAAAAAGAATCCTAACAAAAATACGATGAATAAGATAACCGCTATTTTGGTATAGACTCCTGCATCCCAATTTAGGACCAGTTCCGTGATTAATTCATCACCACCAAGAAGACGTAGCACCAAAGAAAAACAAGTAGCTCCTATAAAAATCGCAAATAGAAACCCCATCGTATGCAAGGTTCCTTCAAGGGACTCGCGAATCACCTTCATACTCAACCGTTTATTACTTGCAGCTAGAATCATGGCACCTGCAGCACCCAAACCACTTGCTTCCGTAGGGGTTGCAATCCCATAGAAAATCGACCCTAAAACCAAAAGAATAAGGGCTAATGTTGGGAGTATCGCAGAGGCAAGAGCTCCAACACCTCCTTTGGTTTCTTCACCTTTTTCAAGTTTAACTGCAGGTGCAAATTCTGGCTTAAATAGCGCGTATCCCACAATAAATAGAGCATAAAGCCCGGCCAGGATGACTCCTGGAATTATTGCCCCAAGAAACAAGTCTCCAGCTGAAAGCTGCAGGCGGTCAGCCATGATGATTAGCATAATACTTGGCGGAATCAAAATCCCCAAAGTACCTGCACTGCACACTGTCCCAACTGCCAACGATTTATTATACTTGGCGTTCATCATTACAGGCAAAGACACCATTCCAAGAAGAACTACACTGGCACCGATTATCCCGGTAGATGCAGCCAACAGAACCCCGATCAAGGTAACGCTCAAGGCCAATCCCCCGGGGAATCGTCGCGTTATAAGCCCCAGTGAGTGCATCAACTTTTCAGCCAGTCCGGATTTATCAAGGAAGTTTCCCATCAGGATAAACATCGGCAGTGCAACCAATACCCAGTTTCCCATGAGGCCAAAGATTCTGTTCACCACCAAAGAAAAAACCTGGAAGTCTAGTCCTGAAAATGAGCCAAACAGCGAATCTAAGGTAATTGCAACAACAGTAGTTATTACCGACGATCCTCCTAAAGAGAATCCTACCGGAACTCCCAGAAGAAGGAACGCAATAAAACTAAAGGTTAAAACTAGAAGTAGTACACTTTCAATCGCCATGGATAAGAGAGGTTTCTTCAAGTAACTCTGGCTTTGACCAAATCAAGATTCCTCGAAGAACAGCGGTTACAATTAGTAGAATACTAGAAATAGGAATAAACGCCTTCACCAACCAACGAAAAGGTAAGCCACCCGGATCAGCACTACCTTCCATTATCTTGAACGATTCAAAAGCAAAATCCCATCCGTAAAAAAGAGTGACGATGTAAAGAGGAGTTAAAGCTATAAGAATCCAAATGGATTCCAAAACCTGTTTCGTGAGAACTGAAAATTTCCGGTGAAACAAGTCAACTCGTACATGACCATTCCCGGTCATCGTGTAAGACATCGCAATCAAAGATGATATACCATACAGATACCATTGAAGCTCTTCCATCCAAGTGATTGAGCTACTAAAGAAGTTTAAACACACCTGAACAATGATCGATACCAGGAGCACCAAAAGTATCCATGCACATGCCTTTCCGAACTTCTGAAGGATCAATTCAAATTTTTCAGCCAATCGCATAAAGATTCCTCGTCACGAACGACGTTTATTTTACGTAGGCTCGATCACCCCAAACTTTATAGTCGGCGCGGAACTGCTGTAAATCATCCCAGACTTTGTTGAAAAACGGATCTGCTGCAGATTTCTCTTCAACCACTTCGAGCCATGTAGTACGAAATGCTTCAATCATTTCAGGTGGCCAAGTTACTTGCTCAACACCGCGTTCAGTATTTCTCTTCATAGCCGGGCCTTGACTCCCCTCGCCTGCCGCGATCCCCCGAACAATATTCGCTTGGCAAGCATTTTCAATGATTGCTTGCTGGTGCTGAGGAAGTGAATTCCACACATCCTTATTTATAAGCAGTTCGAAGGTGGTTGTTTGCTGATGCCAGCCGGGGAAATAATTATATTTGGCAACCTTATAAAATCCAAGTTGTTCGTCGATGTTGGGCAAAGCAAATTCCGTAGCATCAATAACCCCTTTTTCCAATGCGGGATATATTTCCCCTGGAGGGAGCAAACGAACAGCCACACCCAACTTTTTCATGACCTCACCTCCCAAACCAAAGAAGCGCATCTTTAATCCTTGAAGATCGTCCAAACTATTTATCTCTTTTGCAAACCACCCACTTGTCTCAGGTGGAATCATCCCGCAAATCAGCACCTTAACATTGAAATTGTATGTGTCATACATTTCTTGGTACAATTTCATTCCATTACCGTGATAGAACCAGGCTTGATATTCACTCGCATTTGGTCCGAAAGGAATTGAACAAAACAAAGGAGACGCCGGAATCTTTCCCATCCAGAATCCAGAAGCACTATAACCCATGTCCACCTTACCAGAAGAAACAGCATCTAACACTTCAAGAGCCCCTACTAGTTTATCAGGATCGTATACCTTGATATTCAAATTTCCAGCTGTCATCTGACTAATACTGTCAGCCAACCAAATCACTTGTTCTCCAACAATAGGAGAGGCCGTATTATGAAGTGATACCAGACGCAAGTTTCGCTTCTTTGTATTTGTGGTTTCGTCGCCGCCAGAAGAAGACTTCTTCTGTGAACAGCCATGAATCAATAACGCCAGCGGGATAACAAATAGAGGTATATATTTCATAGATCAGAAATTGAAGAGAAGGTGGAATAGAAAAATTTCTCTGGCAAGACGTAACTGGTCTGATGACTTCTCAATAAGTACCCAAACAATGACTGACAGCTAACTCCAAGTCAGGAAAATTGAAATTGAAATCCGACTCATTCAAACGATTGGGTGCAATATTTTGACTCGCGAGAAGTGCATCGTCGGCCATTCGACCCAAAGCAATCTTAAGAACCCACGATGGTGTTCGTATCAGTGTTGGACGACGAAGAGCTGAACCAAGCACATCAGTAAATTTTTTATTCGTGGAAGCAATTGGAGCGACTGCGTTATAGATTCCTTCAATTCTTGGATCTTTTGCAGCTAAATTGTAAATCCGTATCAAGTCTTCCATAGCGATCCAGCTCCAAAATTGTTTTCCAGTTCCAACTGGGCCTCCAAGTCCAAAATTGAAAATGGGTAAAAGTTTCTCAAGCGCTCCGCCTTTTTCACTCAATACAATACCGGTTCTCAAAACGACCCGACGTATAGCGGTACCCATGAGTGGAGCCGAGGCATCTTCCCATTCAGAGCATATTCCAGCCAATATTCCTGATCCTTTAGCAGAGTCCTCTGTCATCACCTCAGAACTCGAAGGATAATATCCAGCACCCGATGCGGTGATAAAAACCTTGGGGGCGTTTTTTTGTTTTAAGATAAAATCAACAAGGAATTTGGTACTATTTACACGGCTATCTTTGAGCTTTTTGATCCGCTTCTTTGTCCATCTCTTTTTTGACACATTTTCCCCTGCAAGATGTATCCAACAATCTACATCTGAAAGTGACTTTGCATCGATAAATTGCTTGCCTGGATCCCAACGAACTCCTGGCACTCCATACACTTTACTCTTCCCGCTCCGACTCAAGATAACGACTTCATGTCCCTGAGCTTTTAAAAAAACCGCGAGCTCGGAGCCAATTAAGCCGTTGCCGCCGGTAATAGCGACTTTTGAAACCGGAAACGATTTAAGCTGCATCCAATCCTTTAAATCGTTTTGCGTAATCGCGTGTCGATAAGTGAACAACTTGTTCAATTGTTTCAGAACTTTGGGATAAACAAATCTTCGCCCGATAAGCCCGAAAGGTAGTTCGAGCTGAATGGTGTCTTTGAGGTTTGTTCGATGTGGATCCAGAGATCTAAACGAATGAGTGTGTTTCCAGTATTTAAATGGACCTTTGACTTGAACGTCTACAAATTGGCGATTCTTTTGATAATCCTGGTGCTTAGCTTTCCAGAGCGTTTTGAAAGGCCCGAGGTTCATCTTGATAGTTATACTATCGTCATTCTGGATGCTTCCTTTGCTTGATACGACTCGCACCGATTCCCAAGGAGGGATCAACCTTTGAAGTGCACCCAATCGCTCATGATACGCGAATACGTCTGCGGCCGGCGCGGAAATGTTGGATTCGTAGGAGTATAGATGACTAGCCATCGAAAAAATTATTATTTAGCGTATATCTCTTTCAAAACGAGGAAGAAACTCCAATGCGTGTAAACATTCGGGGATAAAAAAATAATCTGTCCGCCTGTTAATTTGCGACTTCTAACCGTGCCTTTTCACCTAACGGCGTAGATATGTAGCGCTCGCCTGCACTGCACGCGACTGTCACAATATTTTTTCCAGCCATCTCGGGGCGTTTAGCAACTTCCATAGCCGCCCAAGTATTTGCCCCGGTAGAAATACCAACAAATAATCCTTCTTGAAGAGAGAGTTGCCTGGCTGTTTCAAATGCGTCTTCATTGGAGACCTGAACTACATCATCGATTATCGCAGTGTTGCAATTAATTGGGATAAATCCCGCCCCGATTCCCTGGATTTTGTGAGGCCCAGGTTGACCGCCGGAAATGACTGGAGAACCGCTTGGTTCAACTGCCACTACGAATAAATCCTTTCGACCTTTTATCACCTCAGAAACCCCGCTAATGGTTCCTCCTGTACCCACTCCAGCGACAAAGACATCAATCTTTCCTTCCAGGGCGTTCCAAATTTCCTCGGCAGTAGTCTGTCTGTGAATTTCGGGATTGGCCGGATTTTCAAATTGTTGAGGCATCCACGCTAAATCCCGGTTTTCCTCAACAAGCTCCTTGGCGCGCGCAATCGCTCCTCCCATTCCTTTTGGGCCGGGTGTAAGCACCAGTTCAGCGCCGAGCATTCTTAGAAGCACTCGACGCTCCATGGACATAGTCTCTGGCATAGTAAGAATAAGCCGGTAACCTTTGGCCGCAGCAACAAACGCTAAAGCAATACCCGTGTTGCCTGATGTCGGTTCGATAATAACGGAATTCTTCTTCAATTCGCCAGAAGCTTCACCTGCTTTGATCATCGCATTGCCGATCCTGTCTTTCACACTAGAAAGAGGATTAAAAAACTCGCACTTTAAAAAAATGTTCGCGGGTAAATCTGCAGTAATCCGATTCAGTTTAATGAGCGGGGTATTACCAATGGATTGGGTGATGTCGTTTGCGAAATGAGTCATGGTCAATTTTACCTATCGATGTGAATGGGGTACGTGGAGAAGCTTGAACTTATGAACTAGATACAATCTCCAATTAGTGAAAGAGGAAAAACAGGTTTGATTGAAAACCTGAGGTGAATTCAAACCTAGCGCTTACGTTTTGGTCCGAAACTTCGAATCGGCGTATTACGAGTAACTTGCTTGTTTCTCAACCGGTAAACGATTCGTGCTTTATCGATATCGTAAGGACTCATCTCCATTTTTACCATATCACCCGTGGTGATTTTGATGAAGTTCTTTCTGAGCTTTCCGGAAATGTGCGCTAACACCTGGTGCCCATTTTGAAGTTCTACGCGAAACATCGTACCTGGTAATACCGCCGATATTTTGCCTTCTACTTCAATTACATTTTCAGCTGCCATAAATTTCCATGTGTTTGTCAGTATTTTTGAGCTTGTATAATAAGCCAAAAAAGAAGGTGTAGAAAGCTTCATAGCTTACTTCGAGTCAAGGATTAAGAATCAGCATTTCACCGTGGAATCCCAGCAAATCTCCAAGATTCATTGTCCTTTTGATAAGGTCTTTCCATCCCAACTTAAAAAGGATGATAAATTTTTCATGCAGCTCGCTTACAATGCAGCGATAGATGCCTACAAAGCGAATGAAGTTCCAGTGGGCGCCATCATTACCCACCAAGGAGAAATCGTTGCCTCCTCCCACAATCAAGTAGAACTCACAGGCGATCCTACTGCCCACGCAGAAATCCTCGCAATCACTCAGGCCACCCAGAAACTCAAAGACTGGCGTTTAAACGAATGCACCTTGTTCGTTACAAAAGAACCATGCCCCATGTGTTCAGGTGCCTTGATTATGGCGAGATTGGGGCGAATTGTATTCGCTGCGTCAGATCCCAAAATGGGTTTTTTGGGCGGAGCACTGGACATCACAAAAGTTCAATCGCTGAATCACCAAGTGAATGTTTCGTCTGGGGTTCTGGAATATGAATGCAAGGCTCTTTTAACCCAATTTTTTGAAGAAAAACGAAAGTAATAAATCGTAAGGAGTTGACGCCTGAACGCTATTTCTAAAGAAAATATCATTCGCAAAGTCCTTTCCGTTGAATATTTCTAATCTAATCAACAATAATCAAATAAAACATAAATATCATGGCATTCGAACTTCCCAGCCTTGGATATGCATACGATGCATTGGAGCCCCATATAGATGCTCGCACTATGGAAATCCACCACTCGAAACATCATCAGGCGTACATCACGAACGCTAATGGTGTCCTAAACAACAATCCTGACCTTGCCGCCAAATCAGTTGAAGAACTGATTTCCGATCTTGATTCAATACCCGAGGCAGCTCGCACAGCTCTTCGGAACAACGCCGGTGGTCACAGTAATCACTCATTTTTTTGGAAAATCATTGCACCTGGAGGAAGTGACTCTCCCATTGGTGGCTTAGCTGCAGCGATTGATTCAGAATTAGGCGGCCTTGATTCGCTCAAAGAGGCATTCGGCAAAGCGGGAGCAACCCGTTTTGGAAGCGGTTGGGCATGGTTGAGCGTCAAGAATGGCAAACTTGTTGTTCATTCTACTGCCAATCAGGACTCGCCATTAATGGAAGGCGGAGCTCCTATAATTGGCTTGGACGTTTGGGAGCATGCTTACTATCTCAACTACCAGAACCGTCGTCCCGATTACATTGCCGCATTTTGGAACGTCGTAAATTGGTCTCAAGCCGAGGAAAACTTCGCCGCAGCTACGGCCTAAGAAATCTCAATTCTTTCGATACTTTCAAGGCCACCCGTCCCAGGGTGGCCTTTTTTGTAAACAGGTCGTAAAATAAATAAAAAGACTTAAGGTGAACTCGATTGCCCCGCATACTTCTCGCAATGTCTCATTATAAATTCGAGCAATCCGAACACACATTTCCTATCAACTGACTCCCAAATAATACATCCTATATCCAAAGTGTATTATAACTCTAAAATACCGGTCGGGACCTTACCTGGCCGGTGTTTTTTTATCTCAAGTAAACTGCATCCGCTTGAGAAACATTTCCAAATTGCCTGCTACTGATAGGGCTCTCTTGAAGGGTCACGGAATCGATAATCATGAGTTGCTTTGAGGCACCGACTCTCCGTGTAAATACAATATGGCGTCCGTCGTTTAACCAAATCGGTTCGATGGAATCACGAGCACCTCGCGTCAGGATTGAGCTTTTGTTCAACTTAAAGTCCCACAAAACGATTTGAAACCCTTCCCCAAAAACGGCCGTGAATACTATTTTGTTTGAATCAACCGGATTCCAATCCGGCTCAGCACAATAGTTACTAATCTGAGTGGCAATTCGGTTCATTTTTCCGCCTTGAGTCGAAATGGTGTACAATTGAGGTTTCCCAGCCGTGTCGGAAGTAAATACAAGCTCCGAACCATCAGCTTTCCAGGAAGGCGATGCCTCCAGACTGTTATTACGGGTCAAACGCTTTGCACTACCTCCTGCCGAATTTGAGATAAATAATTCCGAATTTCCAGTAGCAGAAAGAACCATAGCGACAGCCGAACCGTTGGGACTGAAACGAGCTCCAGAGTTCGTTCCTTTGTAGGAAGCAAATTGAGAACGACGAGATGTGTTAGGATCGATTACAAAAATATCAGGAAACCCTGATCCGAAATATCCCGTGTAGATAATCTTCGAACCATCGGGAGCCCACCGCGGATTTACCGACTGAGATTTGTCTGCCGTGTGGTAACGAATCTCATCGAAGAAGAGGTCTGAGGTGTAGACTTCCTGAAAGTTTCCACCCCTCTCACCAATAAACGCCAGTCTTGAAGCAAAGAAACCTTCTTCTCCTGAAGTGAGGCGGACCGCTCTGTCCGCGGCACGGAATAAACTATTTCGAACTGAGTTTCCATTTTCAACAAAGCGTTTCAATTCACGCGCTGGTCGACCTGATAAAATAGCACATTCAACGGCGTTGTCAGATTTACGTGTAAACTGAAAGTGGAATTCAGATTGATTGGCAGCAACCACTTTATAGGCTCCATGGGCACCGAACGCCCTTCCCAGCAATGAATTATCAGATGTATCCGCACTCTCGATTGAAACACGAAATATCCGGGAATCGGTCTGGGTTGTTACAATAATATCCTCATTTTGGGCAAACGAGAAACCGGAGGAAATATAGAGAAGAGTGAAAAAAAATAATGTCGGAAATCGCATAATGGAATTAATCAGAAAAGCATGGCCTGCAAAAGTTCATCTTATTTTCTCGTCTAATAAACGAATACCAATTCACTATCGACAACTAAAATATTTGGGGAATTTTTAAGTCCTCAGAAAAAACGGAAAAATTCCTATGTCATCTGATAATTCGCTTCTAAAAGCGCTTTCTACTATTAAGTATCCTGGCTTCAGCCGGGACATTGTTTCCTTTGGTTTGGTGCGTGCAGCCACACTCAATGAAGGTAATGCAAGCATTCAACTTGCTATAACTACCTCGGATCCACGGATACCCGTAGATCTTAAAAAGGAGGTTGAAACCGTCCTTGGAAATTTGGAGGAGGTCACGAACGTCGAGGTGGAAATCGCTGTCAGCAAACCGAAGTCTACACCTCCATCACAAGCAGGCGGTGGAGATAATCAACAAAAGCCCTCCCTAATAAGTGGTGTTAAAAAAATCATTGCCGTAGCTAGCGGAAAAGGAGGTGTTGGAAAGTCCACTTTTTCAGTCAATCTCGCCTGTGCTTTCGATCATGTTTTAAACGAAGCACTTGGTTCCAGCGCCGTTGGAATTATGGATTGCGATGTGTACGGGCCAAGCATACCTCTCATGATGGGAGTGAGAGGCCGACCTTCCATTGTTGGGGAATCTTTGGTTCCCGTAGAAAATCTAGGAATAAAAACCATGTCGATGGGGTTATTGGTAGATAGCAATACACCTGTGATATGGCGTGGACCGATGGTGAACAAAACCATTCAGCAATTTGCCCAAAACGTGAACTGGGGGAACCTGGACGTATTGGTTGTCGATCTCCCACCTGGAACAGGTGATGCACAACTTTCACTGGCCCAAAATATTCCCTTAAATGGGGCGGTCATTGTCACAACCCCCCAAGAGGCGGCGGTTTCTGTCACCACAAGAGGTGCTAGAATGTTTGATAAAGTGAATATACCAATTTTGGGTGTTGCCGAAAACATGAGCTATTACCTCAACCCGGCCAGTGGAGAGAAGGAATATATTTTCGGCACCGGCGGCGGAGAAAAAGCGGCGGCTGAACTCAATACAGAGCTTCTCGGAAAAATCCCATTAGATCCGGCAATCCGGACAGGCGGAGACATGGGAATACCCATTGTCAAGAGTGCGCCAAATTCAGAAACGGCGCAGGCATTCTATCGGATTGCGGAGAAAATACTGGAAAAGTTGAGTTAAATTGTCTGGGTTCCCGACAACCCCGTAATGGAAACCCCTAAATTTCACTACCAACCTATTTATTTTTTTGATTTTTGCTTTGAAATCTCCATATGTGGATAGATACCAATTTTTCTGCTACCCCTATATGACTAGTGAAAGTCAAAATGACCCGATGCAAAATTCAACGATCATAGCCCGTTCCAGCCTCTATCAAGAATTTCTGGCTGAACGTGAGGAGATCCTGAAACACAAATGGCTTGAATCCGAGAAAGCCGGTTTCGATGTAGGTTTTGAACGTGCGCTCCTGGATTGGATCCGAAAACACCGCGACAAGTGGCGAGCTAGTCGAAAAGATTGATTTTTTTAAAAAAAAGGCGCTCCCGTTGAAGGAGCGCCTTTCCCTTATTCAAATTGAAAAATTATTTCTTTTCCTTGTGAACGGTGTGACGTTTCAAATTAGGATTATACTTCTTTTTCTCAACCCGTTCGGTTTGCAGCTTCTTATTGCGCGTAGTCATGTAGCGCGAAGGCGGTTTACCTTCGGCTTTTGCTTCAGTGCATTCAAGGATTACGATATCTCTAGGCATAATAAATTGTTCGGGTTAAGAATTAAGCGCAGCACAAAGAAGGAAAAACTCGGCGATATCAATTAAAATCCTCCGGAGATTCCTTTTTCAATCAATGGCAACATAACTCCGTTTCTAAAAAGAGTCACCTGACCCGAACTTGACGATATCACTATCGATACACATTGAGTTGCCAAAGAAATCGCAAAAGCCGCGGCATGCCTAGATCCTAGCCCAGACGGAAGCTTATGTTCATAATTGGGAACGTGAATGAGGGAACCCGCGGAAAGAATAACTCCGTCACCTTTTATAATAAATGCACCGTCAATACTCGAAAACTCTTTAACGGTTTCATCCATGAAAGGATTCAGGATATTCCGATCCTCAGGTTTATATCCGAAGAATGGATTTAATACGAGAGGCTTGGTAAACGATTCCACTTTTTCCGAATCTCCTATGACAAAAAGAGCGCCGATATTTTTTCCTTCTCGGCCTTCAACAGTTAATTCTGTGGCTATCGCAATTACCCTTTCAATCACCTCGGGCTTCACACTTCCAGGAAGAATGTTCCCTTTATTAGACAAAATGGATTGGAACTCCTGCTGCACATTGATGATGACAACACTGTCAAACTGGTTGCTGTCAGCAATCCCTCCCACACAACATATTTTATCGGTGAATTTAAATAATCCTCGACCTAATCCAATTAAAGCAGCGCTGCGAAGTTGGGAAAACCGTTTACTTGAGAATGCCTGAATATGAAGGGTCGGCCTACCTTGGGCCAACACCGGCGCATCTAACAGTTTGGAAGAAATAAGTACGGTAGGGGTGTCACCAAAATCGGGAATCTCCTCAACTCCACCTATCATAGTGTCGGAAAAAAACAAAATAGTGGAGGCTCCTGTCCCTTTGGCTAGACGAGCGGCGTGTCGAAACAGCAACTTGTTAAGCTTTGTCTGCCTCGAACTTTGTTGGGATTGCACTCCGGAAAATCCAGCGAGCAGCAACTCCTTAAAGGTCTCATGGTCTGGAGCAGAAATCAATTTTTCTACGAAAGCGTCATCTCGAAAAGCGCGCGCAATGGAGGATAGAACCTGCAAATAACTGCGTTCTTTTTCGCTAGCCAGTAATATGAAAACCAACTGCACTTTTTCCTTCCCTGAATACCCATCATAATCGACACCATTCCTGGAACGACCCACAGCAAAAACAAACCGAGACCTCATATTAACGCGAATGTGAGGCAGTATAACTCCCCGACCCAAGTAGGTGGTCATCGCATTCTCACGATTTAGGAGTTCCTTCAATAAGCTTCGTTTACTCAGTTTGGATTTTTTCTCACAGATGACATCAAGAAGCTCGGCCAAAACACTTTTTAGGTCCTGGCCTTTCAGATCCAGGATCCGATCTTCTGAAATATAACGCTCAAGCTTCATAATGGTATTTTCGAAGCTCCCTATAAATAGGAGACTAAATCAATTTACTTCTCCCACTCAAGAGCACCTTTTTTCATTTCGTAAAAAAGGCCCACAATGAGCACCACAAGGAAAAACAAGACGGGAAGTAAAATAGGGATACTATTGTGAATGAAGTCACGATAAACAACCGCCCATGGAATGAGAAAAACTATTTCAATATCAAATAGTATGAAGAGCATTGCCGTGACATAAAATTTAACGGAGAACCGAGTATGCGCCAAACCTTCCGAAGGCACTCCGCATTCATAAGGAGTACCCTTGAGCGCAGACTTTTGCCGAATTCTTTGCCCAAACAAATGACTTGCAGCGATTACAGAAACGGCAATTACAAGTGCAAGTGTTGCCTGGATTAATATGGGGAGAAAGGATTCAAGCGACATGGCTTACAGTTTCAAGATGGGATGCTGGCTGTTTTCAAGCTGTTTTTGTTGAAGGATGAGAATTTAGCAAAAACTATGCTTATTCACCTAAAACAACAATTCTTCTGGGATCCTGACTGGCTGATCCAACCCCAAGTTGTTCAGCATAAACAAGCATGGGTATGTCTTTCGAAAGAAGAGGAAATCCGTAACGTTCACGCCAAGAGTTCATCTTTGAAACCATGTAAGCGTCTATAGAAACCGGGTCGGCACTCATAACTAAAATTTTTTCCGAAACAGTATACAAGCTGTTGAATTGAGGACCGCCAATAAACTGATACTTTTCAAGGCTCACAATGTTCATACCCCACGTTTCCAAAAATTCAGGAATCGCTGCCATTTCGGCAATGGCTACAGGAGCGTTGGAAGGAGAATGAAAAAACCGAAGCGTATTGGTTGCGTTCCAAAGGGTTGCATTTACCAAAGCTCCATTCAGCTCGAGCACTTCATGATCGCTAACGGCTGGAAGGTTGATCCAAAAGTCGACCTCTTCGATCAATGGAGCTGGTAAAAAACTTTTTCTATCCTCAGGTAATTTGGATTCTGCATCAGGATCATCCTCAACAAGTCCCTGCACCATTGGAGTAATCCCAGGTAAGTAATACTCCCGAGGAGGCACAGGGCTGTCGTAGTACCAAAGTTCGTCGAAAAGGCCCCCTGAATTAATGATTTTTACCTCATGACCATAAAACGTAACACCTCTCTCACTTAAAGGAGGTAAAAATCCACAGGCCCGAAGCCACTCTTTATTATAATCTATAATAAAAATATCCCTTGGTGAATAACCACGGTCAACCAGAGATCCAATTACAGCACGGACAAGATCCTTGGAGGTAGCAAGTCCTGGCCCAGATGCTGTATATACCTTTAAGCCAACCTTATTTTTTTCGCCAGGCTCTATCGATCCGCCAGAATTTTTCTCCCATTCAAGGAAAAGAGCGTCTACTGCCTCTTTGTAAGTCCTTAGTTCAAAATTCTTAAGCGAATACTCCCAGATGGGATCTAGCTGAGCGGACAATGGATTTACAAAGAATCCAAAAACCAAACAGACGAATACCAATCGTTCTTTATGGGTCTTGACACTAAAGAATCTGCTCAAGACATTTAAAAAGTGGGTCGTCAACTTCATGTGTTTATAGTCTGTATGCGAGGAGCGCTTTTGATAGGATGTCTAATTCTTGTGGGTTGTTCCTCAACTGAAGAAAGGTTTGCTGAAAAAATTGAGCAAGCAAACGTTAATTTGGAAAAAGGAGAAGTCCAAAGAGCCATCCAGATTCTGGAAGATCTCAAAGAGGATTTCCCAAATGAACCATTGCTACTTGAGAATTTGGCATTCGCCTTCATTCAAACGGAGGATTACTTTACGGGTGCTTTTTACTTCAATGACCTGGCCAAAAAATTTCCGGAGAAAAAGGATTATTTTTTGTATTCAGCTCAAGCGTGGGTAAAAGCAGGCGATTTGGAATCGGCTATCAAAAACTACGAAGCATACCTTTTGGATAATAAAAGTGACTGGAATACATGGCAGCAAATTGGTGATCGTTATCTAGACACAAATCAAACATCCAAGGCAATACATGCCTACTCGAACAGTAGCCAAATACGATTCAATCCTAAGCTGGAATTAAAAGCCGCTTTGCTCGCAAACGAAACCGGGAACTTAAGGCAAGCTGAAGCCGGGTTTGAAAGACTTTTGGTAGTGGAGGATACGACAGTCGCTCAGCAAGCTCATGTTGGTCTAATTCAGATAAAACATAAAAGAAGGCAGTGGGATGAAATGGCAAAGTTGATGTCAGCAGTAGAAAAAGACTTTCCTCAAGCTATCAACTCCCCCGAGCTGGATAACGTAAAAGCCGATTACGAAGAGATTAAGAAGGCTAAACAAAAGGAAGAAGATGCTATCAAGAAACAAGAGGAGGAGAGGCAACGGCTCATTGAGCAGCAGCGTCAACGCGCCGAAGCATTGGCTGCAGCCAGGCTAGCAGCGTTAAAACCGGCAGTCGAAAAAAAAGATAACAATGAAAGAGCTCCGAGTCAGCTGGCAATGACGGAGGAAGAAAAACAAGAGACGACCACAGGTACCTCACAACCTCCCCCTGAAAGAAGGAACAACCAGTCTCCATTTGATACCGCCCTATCTTCAGCCAGACAAATCGCGCCAACAAATTCTGAAACCGCGATTGCAAAATATTGGGACGCAATTAATTTGGGCGACGAAAGCGGAGTCGCATTTCACGAGCTGGCTCGTGTCTATTATAGTAGGGGCCAATTTACAGAAGCGGAAATGACTTCTCTGGAAGCCTTACGCCGTGGTACCAAAAACAATCAATATTTAATGACCTACCTAACCGTCATACGGAAAACCAAAGCCAAGCCGGATGTAGTGGAGGAGATCCGTAAATACCGACAACTCTACCCTAAAAATAGCGACCTGATTTTAATGCTGGCTCGAATTTACGCCGAACCTGGCGGAGATGCCAATGCAGCGAGAGGACTTTACGACCTCTTTTTTGAAACTGCCCCTAACCATCCCGAGATCGACCGAGCTCGCTACGAAGTTCGCGGAATTTAGTTCAACCGAAACGTTCAGCTAAAGCATTCTGGTTTATGCCAATAATCTCCCGATCATGTATTGAGGATATTCGCCATAAAGTAAATATTTACGATTTGGTGTCTCCCGTGGTAGGCCTCAAAAGAGTGGGTGCTAATTATCGCGGATTGAGCCCTTTCAATAATGAGAAGACCCCATCCTTTTATATTCTACCTGATAAAAACATCTTTAAAGATTTTTCAAGTGGTGAAGCCGGGGATATTTATAAGTTCATTCAACTAACCGAAAGGTTAAATTTCCAAGAGGCAGTGGAGGCCATTGCTGCTAGATTCAACATTACGGTCGAGTATGAAAAAGGCCAAGCACCTGTAGGTCTCAAACCTTCCTTAAGGAAGGAAATTCTTGATATTCACGACTTCGCTACCGAGTACTTTCATTCAAACTTTTTCGCAGATTCCGAACCGGGAGATTTCATCCGTGAATATTGGCTAAGTAATAGAAAATTTTCTCTCGAAATAGCCAAAGAACATAAGATCGGCCTATCCCTGCCGAACGACCAAAAGTTCTTCCACCAATTAAAAGATAAGGGATTCACCCACGAAGCATTGGAAAAATGCGGACTTTTCTTTCCATCCAGAAACCCAGAATCGGAACAAGCTCTTTATCCGCGTTTTAGAGGAAGGTTAATGATTCCAATAAGGGAACACGCAAATAAGAGAGTAATTGCATTTACAGCAAGGCAACTCGAGATCACGCCTCAAGACGACAGATCAAGAGAGGCCAAATATGTAAATTCTCCGGAAACTCCTCTCTTCAATAAAAGCAACGTTCTATTTGGTTTGGATAAAGCCAAAACCGAAGTTTCTGAAGACTTGCCCTTTGTTTTGGTCGAAGGTCAATTAGACGCGATTCGCTGCTGGAGCATAGGCCTCCCCGCAATTTCACCCCAGGGTACTTCAATAACGGAGGGCCAGCTTTTGTTGCTAAAGCGATTTAGTGAACGAGTCATATGCTTACTGGATGGAGATCAAGCCGGTCGGAAGGCTGCGATTCGCGTTTTACCGATGGCTTGGAAAGCTGGCTTGGACATTCAGTTTTATTCACTTCCCGAAGGCGCAGATCCAGATGATATAATTACCCAAAAAGGGATTTCCTTTAAAAATGAAATCCTAAAGGAAGCCACTGGTGCACTCCCATTTGCTATTCATGCCTTACTTCCGGAACCACACTCTGCAGAGCCACGAGAAAAGAATCGAACCGCAAATGCCATTTTTGAATTGTTGACCCATTTAGACTCTGAATTGTTGAGAATGGAATACCTCGGAGAGCTGACTAGATTACTTGGAATAAGAGAAGATATACTCTCCACCGATTTCAAAAGTTACCAGACTACAAAAGCGAGACGAACATACATCTCTGAAAACGCTGAAGAGCCCAAAAAATCTGGGAATTTCTTTGAACCAAAGTCGAAGTTGACAAACGCAGAAGAAGACCTAATTTTGGCTCTTTTTGAATTTCCAGACCTTGGCAAGCACCTCTTTCAAGTTGTTGATAATGAATGGATTGATGATTCCCAAGCCAGTGGCCGCATCCTCAACAGGATCTTGGCAGAAGCTGAGCATGGGACTTGGCAAGGCATCAGTCAAATGGAAGAAATTGTAGAAACTGAGGAGGAGAGGAACTATTATTACGATCTACGCTCAAAAGAAATCCAGGCTGATAACTTGGTAAGAGGAGCAGAGGAATCTGTCGTCAAATTATTTAAACGCTTTATACACAAACAATTAAACACAATCGACAGCGAACTTACAAAATCCGCATCACTTCCTTTTGAGGAACAGCTAAAACTTCAAAAAGAACGTATTAAGCTCAATCGCTCCTTATCCACCACACCAGCTTTAAAATTACCATCCGACTTTTAAACTAATCAACATGCCTGCCAAAACGACAAAGAAGATCGCCAAAAAAGTGGCCAAAAGCACACCGGTAAAAAAAACCGCTCCTAAAAACGTGGCCAAAAAACCGAAGACAGCAGCGAAAGCTCCTACTAAAAAAGCGGTCAAAGAACCGAAAGTAGATAAAGCTTCAGCAAAAAAGAAGACCGCCAAGGAACCAAAAGTTGCAAAGGCTACAGTTAAAAAAGTGGAGCCTAATAAGACTGAGGCTAAAAAAATCAAGGCACCTAAGGCTTCAGAAATAAAGAAGGCTCCCAAAGAGCCAAAGACTGAAAAAGTGCCTCCGGTGAAAAGGGGGCGAAAAAAGAAAGCCTCAGACGAAGGTAGTGATGATAATGAAGCTACAAAGGCAATCGTGGAAAAAGTTGTAAAGGCAGTCGCCTCCATGAAGGAAGATAAATCCGATACCTCCAGCAACTTAGACGCAGATATCAATGAAAAGATTCGCCTTCTGATCCGTCAGTCCAAAGAACAAGGTTACCTTACGTTCGCAAACATCAACGAGGCTTTGCCTGAAACAATTGATAGCCCGGATGAGATCGAAAATGTAATTTCAATTTTGGAAAACCTCGAGATCGACATTATCGATTCAGAAGAAGTTGAAAGTTACAAACAAAGAGCCGAAGAAAACGAGGAAGAAGAGGTAAAAGCATCTCAGTACGATATTCTGGACGATCCTGTTCGGATGTACCTGAAGCAAATGGGTCAGGTTCCTTTACTGACTCGTGAACAAGAAGTCGAGATCTCCAAACGGATTGAACGCGCCGAATTAAAAGCACAAGGCATCCTATTTTCAGTAGGGATGACAAGTGAGTTTCATATCACCCTGGCCCATAAACTCATCAACAGAGAAGAGCGTTTTGATCGGGTAGTCCTGGATAAGAAAGTCGATAGCCGAGAGAACTATTTTAAGATGCTACCGAAGCTCCTTGAAACCGTTGAGGACCTCGAAGCACGAACGCTGAAGGCTTGGACTGAAACCCTAGCAGCAACTGATCCTGCGGCGGTTAAACGCGCACATAATCGCTTTAAAAAATACGAAGGGCAACTCTCCTCAAATTTTAAAAAATTCTGTTTCAAGTTAAAAGTATTCGAAGAATTCCTAAATAATCTTGGTCCACTGATCAAGCGGATCGATGAAATTGAATCAGAACTCAATTTGGATGAACGTTCGAAGACTAAAAAAATAGCAACACCTTTGAAAAATGCCATGCTCGAAGAGCTTAGTATTTTCCGAACCGACAATCGAATAGACGCTTACGAATTGGTAGGCTTAGTTAGAGATGTTCGAATTGCTATGCGACTAGGGCACCGAGCAAAGACTGAAATGGTCGAAGCCAATCTACGTCTTGTAATTTCCATTGCGAAAAAATACACGAACCGTGGACTCTCTTTCCTTGATTTGATTCAAGAAGGCAACATGGGCTTAATGAAGGCGGTAGAAAAGTTTGAATACCGTCGTGGCTATAAGTTCTCCACTTACGCAACTTGGTGGATCCGGCAAGCCATCACTCGCTCAATCGCCGATCAAGCAAGGACCATTCGGATACCTGTCCACATGATCGAAACCTTAAATAAGGTGATGCAGGTTCAGAAACAGTTGTATCAAGAACTTGGACATGAACCAACCGCTGAGGAAGTCGCAGATGAAATGCAGCTACCAGTCGAACGCGTTCAATCCATCATGAAGATGGCTCAGCAACCAATTAGTTTGCAGAGTCCGGTTGGTGATAGTGACGATACCAACTTTGGTGATTTCATTGAGGATAAAGGGGCAGAAAATCCTTACGACATGACGGCTTACAGTTTACTCAGAGAGAAGATTGTCGACGTGCTCGATAGCCTAACGGAACGTGAACGCCGGGTATTGTCTCTTCGATTTGGGCTAGTGGACGGGTATAGCAGAACTTTGGAGGAAGTTGGACGACAGTTTAATGTAACACGTGAACGTATTCGTCAAATCGAAGCGAAAGCTCTAAGAAAAATGCGTCACCCAACCCGGATTCGTCAGCTGTATGGTTTCTTTGATGGTGATCATGTTGAATCTAACCTCGGAATCGCAAAAAACGAAAACCAGGTAGGCTAGCCGGTGAAATCAAGATGGCGACTTTGTGCTTTCGCCTGGCTAATAGGAGTGTTGCTTATTAGTTGTGAGACCACCAAAACTAATCGCCATCACGATACGCCACAAATACAGCCCTCCCCATTTCTAAAGGTTGGTTCGATAACCCAGATTGATAAAGGGTCCGGAACAGTGATTGTCCGCCTTGATAAAAACAGGAAGGAGCTAAGAACGGAACTTTATGTCCGAAATACCCAATTGAAGATCACCGCTCTATTAAAACCGTCAGGATTGAAAACCGGCCTCAGCGTGGGAATGGTTGTACTCAGGGGAGATCCAAAACTTGGAGAAGAAGTATATGAGAGAAATTTACCCAGTAAAGAGATTGAAAAATATTGAATTAAACTTCTAAAATTAAATCCCACATCATTTAAAAGTCTTTCAAGCTCTTTTCTTGCACAATCCCTAGCCATACCGCATTAATCACATTTATACATTAAATATTATGACATTACCCATCCCATCACTTGGTTTTTTACAGTCCCTCGGTGCACCAGAAATCTTCATTATAGTTTTTCTGGTATTACTTCTTTTCGGAGCGAAAAAGCTCCCAGAACTAGCCCGGGGAATGGGAAAGGCCATGAAGGAATTTAAAAAGGCCACCAAAGATGTAGAAGAAGATCTAAGGACTGCTATGGACGAAGAACCGGAACCAGCTCCCCGACCCAAAGTCGCCAAAACTGCGGAAACCGAACCTACATCCGCTGAGTCGGAGAAATAAAGGTCGCTTACCTTTCTATACTCCCACTATCTATCCCAATTTCATCATCTAACCTGAACTATTCACCTTCTTTATGCTAGGACGTTTTTTTGGATTTCTTTCCAATGATATTGGAATCGACCTTGGCACTGCCAACACTCTTGTGTTTGCTAAAGATAAGGGTATCGTTCTGCGAGAGCCAAGCGTAGTTGCGATTCATACTGGAACCAGAAAGGTTCATGCTGTCGGACTAGAGGCGAAAAAGATGTTGGGTCGAACACCAGGCAACATCACTGCTTTGCGCCCCATGCGTGACGGGGTTATCGCAGACTTCGAAATTACCGAGGCCATGTTGCGCTATTTCATAAAGAAAGTGCATAGTAACATGAGTATTATACCTCCTAGGGTTGTGGTGGCGGTACCTTCAGGAATTACCGAAGTCGAAAGGCGCGCTGTTCGAGAATCGGCTATTCATGCCGGCGCTCGTGATGTGTTACTTTTAGAAGAACCCATGGCCGCAGCCATAGGAGTCGGATTACCTATCGATGAGCCTGCGGCAAATATGATTGTGGATATCGGAGGTGGAACCACGGAAGTGGCTATTATTTCCTTAGCTGGAATCGTTTACTCGAAAAGCATTCGAGTAGGTGGAGACGAGTTGGACCAAGCTATCATCAATTATATGAAGCGTGCTTACAACCTGCTTATTGGTGAGCGCACGGCTGAAGAGATTAAATTAAAAGTAGGTTCAGCTGCACCGTTGGAAGAAGAACTTTCACTAGAAGTAAAGGGTCGCGATTCTGTAGCTGGACTTCCAAAAACTTTACACATCAGCTCACAAGAAATTCGCGAAGCATTAACCGATACAGTTAATGCAATCGTTGATCTTGTAAGGAACGCATTGGAGCGTTGTCCTCCTGAACTTTCAGCTGATTTGGTGGATCGCGGTTTTGTTTTAGCCGGCGGCGGTGCTCTATTGAAAAACCTTGATCACTTATTAAGCGATGCAACCGGACTGCCTGTAATTATTGCCGATGATCCTTTAAGTGCCGTTGCATACGGAACAGGTGCTGTTTTGGAAGACCTCGCATCTTTATTGGGCGAAGTTTCCAGCCCTCGTTGATAGCTCTAACACATTAGCCGTTTCGTCCATTGCCCAAGGAGCGTAACCCAAAGTTCAAACCGCTCATTTTATTGGGTCTGGTCTTGCTCTTTTGGACTATAACACCGCCCTTCCTTAAGACCTTTACGGAAACATTTTTATACGAATTCCAGGCACCCGCATGGATTGGAGGATCCTTCGTAAGAAACGGTCAAAAGTTTTGGACGGGCAAGATGGAGTCGAAGAAAGAGCTTATTGAAGAAGGCAGGGATCTGGCTCGATTAAACGCGACACTACAGTACCAGATTCAAGCGATGAATTCGCTAAATGCCCAGATTGATCGATTTGAGGATTTGTTCAACCTCCCTTCCCTACCAAGTTATCAAGCGGAAGTTGCTAGAATCGCCCGCAGAGACACAAATGGATGGTGGCAGGAAATAACCATAGTGAAGGGGAAAAATTTCGAAATTCCAAAAGGCGCACCGGTGGTATTTTCTGGTGGAGTGGTAGGAAAGGTCCGGGAGGTAAATCTCACCACTACCATTATCGACCTCATTACATCGCCAAGCATTCGATTGGCGGCTGTATTTGAGGGTGACAAGCGACCTGTTCTTTACCAAGGAAAGATCTCGGGACCTTTTACAGGTCCCAAAGGATCGGTGCAGAATGTCCCAACTGATATTCAGATTAACAGAGACTATCCAAGGAGGCTTGTTACTTCAGGACTAGGCGGTGTTTTCCCCGCAGGATTAACCATTGGTTGGGTTCAAAAGCTCGATGCATCGAGTGATGGATTGTTCCAAAGCGGAGAAGTCATTCTCTCAAAAGATCTGAATGAATTAAGAGAAGTAGCAATATTAAGAAAACTAAAAAGCGATGGATAAACGGCCAGATTTATACCAGTGGCTAATTCTCTTCCTAGTACAAGCTATTGGGCTAATTTTGCTTAGCCAGTTGAACCATTCTTTAGCTACCGTTTCTTTATTTATTTTCATAAACGGACTGTTCATCGCTTTCCCCGCACTTTTCCTTCCGTTGGGCCAGGGAATCGGACTGGTTACGCTATTTTCACTTTTTTACGATTCAGGTGAATCTTGGAACATTGGCACAAGTCTGATCCCCAACCTATTAATCTTTATTTTAGTTTACTACCTGCGAAGCCGCATAGGTCACAAACGGAAAAGTGTAATTAAACCCGTCACATTACTCATTAACCTCGGCCTATTCCTGTATTACACCATTTTAGCCTCCCTGCGTTATGATCTCACATCTCAATTCATATTCTTGAACCTGGTGCACCTTGTAGTGTCTCAATTGGTGTTACTGATAGTGGCAGGGTGGTTGATATCCTATCACAATTATGTCTTGTTGATGTTCAACATCGACTCGAGGGCCAACTACGGAACTGAAAAATGAACATAGTAGAGATATTTCGTAATTATAATATCAGACTGCGCGTACTCGCATTTTCACTCATTTTAGTCCTGGCATTACTATTTAGCGGATTGGCCTATCGCCAGGTCTTTATGGCTTCCGAATACTCAGAAAAAGGTGAGCGACAAACCTTGAGGCGTATCATCATTCCCGGTCCACGTGGTAATATTTATGACCGTGATGGGCGACTCCTGGTAGGCAATAGAGCCAGATATTCCGCAGTGGTCTTTCTCAATCAATTAAGACCTGAGTTTCGAGAGGAGTTCAGTATGTTGAAACAACACTATGAATCTCAGCCGAAAGAACAGGTACCTGGTAGAGGAGATATCCAAATCGAAGCACGAAGAAATGTTGTTCGTCGGTACATTAATGAAGTCGGAAAAGCTATTGGACGGAACCTTGAGATTAATTCGCGCGACATTGAGCGTCATTTTGGCCAACAACTATTGTTACCCTTTCCTCTTATTACCGATATGGAGCCAGAAGAATACGCGCTCCTTCTGGAACAGATTCCGGTCCATTCAGCCATCCAAATTTATACATCCAATGCCCGTTACTATCCCTATGGAAGTCTAGCTGCTCATACCATTGGTTACGTAGGAAACACCGAGGAAATGAATACAGAAAATTTGCCGGGGGATGATCTCATGACTTTTCAGGCAAGAGGCTACGAAGGCAAAACGGGAATTGAAAAGGAGTTTAATACAAAATTACAGGGTGAAAGTGGTTTGGAGATCTGGGTGGTCGATCCATCTGGTTTCCAATTCCAACCTAAAGTTCAAAAATCTCCCGTTCAGGGAAATGATCTTACATTAACTCTTGATTCAGAATTGCAGGACATTGCTGAAATGGGATTGGGAGATCAAAAAGGCGCTGTCGTTGCGCTCGACGCAAAAAGAGGAGACCTCCTCGTTATGGCTAGTAAACCGGATTTTGATCTAAACAACCTTAGCCCATTTATTTCAAACGTTGTTGCCAATGATATAAACGAGCGAGGGGCGTGGCTAAATCGTCCCTTGCAAGGAGTGTATGCTCCAGGATCCACGTTTAAAATAGTAACAGCCATGGCAGGGCTTCGGGCAGGTATTTTAGACGATACTTCGCAAACATTTTGCGGCGGAAGTTTCAATATTGGACGAACTAAACTACGGTGCCATAATCTATTCGGCCATGGTGACGTTGACCTGCATGAAGCCATCCGAATGAGCTGCAATGTGTTTTTCTATCAATTCAGCCAGGAAATCGGAGTCGATTTAATTAGCAATGAGGCGAAACGATTTCACCTTGATGAACCTACAGGGATTGAATTGCCTTATGAAACTAACAATATGTTGGTTCCAACCAAAGCATGGAAGGAAAAGAATATAGGCGAACCATGGTATCCGGGAAACACGGCTCACCTATCGATCGGTCAAGGCTATTTGGGTGTTACTCCCTTGCAAATGGCATGTTTCACGGCCGCCTTCGCACGTAAAGAAACCCAATTTACACCCACCATCCTATTCGATCCATATCGGCAAACAATACCAAGCCAAAGAGACATGGGTCTGCTCGAAACGGATTACCAAAAAGTCCTCGATGGAATGGAGTCAGTCGCAATTGATGGAACAGCGAAATTGATTCATGTAGCCGGAGTACGAATCGCTGCAAAAACTGGAACCGCTCAAGTCCAGACTCCTGAGGGGATGACCCAACTGGCTTGGGCAATCTGTTTTGCTCCCATTGAGGATCCGGAAATTGCGATAGCTGTTTTAGTTGAAGGCGGGCGAGGAGACTCCTTAGGCGGAGGATCAACATCTGTCCCCATCGCACAACCCATACTCCAACGGTTTTTTGAAAAGATGGGACATCTAGCCGCCCGCTAATTTAAAGGGACTTTATTAATTTCTTTGCGCGTCGCAGCTCGAGCGACACGGTTGGCCACGATTCCACCGAACCGAATCGAATCAGCAATAGTTGGTTCATGCTAAGTTCAACGGATTCATTCGAAACGTTTTTAGACAATTTTCTTCTAAAACGATCTAGAAGCTGTCCCGCCAAAACTCGTTCCTTGAGCTGATTAATCCTTTTTCTCTTTCTGGTGCCAAAAAATTTAAAATAGGCGCGAGCACGCATACGCGATAACAAAACACGAACTACGAGGTAGCCACCAAAAAAGGCTGCGAAAGCTATTCCAAACAAAGTTAACCGCTCCTTATTAAACGGGTCGGAGATCAACGCTTTGAATTCCTCAATAGACGAAATCACGCTTCCTTTAACCGCATCCACAAGCTCCATGAAGGAACTGGAAACCCCATCAACGATTGCCACTTGATCCAAGTTATCGAAATTTATAACACGACGATACCACAAAATTTTCAAACTATCGAAGTAGGCAGTTACACTGGAATCCACAAAAGAACTCGCATTCCCGGTTGCCTCATCGAGACCCAGAACGGCCAAATTCCCTCCTGGAGTTGGATCCACGCGCACCCAGAATTTTTCCCCATCGAATACTTCAACCCAAGCATGAGCGTCGGCGTTCTTGACCATAAAGTAATCCTCAAATCCATTCCAGCTTCCTCCATGGAATCCGGTAACCACACGGGCCGGAATACCTGCAGCTCGGCACAGTAAAACAAGCGCAGCGGAAAAATATTCACAATGCCCTCCATCCTCTTCCTGTATCCAGCGAACCACCGGATCGCTATCGCCGCTATGCTTTGATAAAGATGTTGAGTAATTGTGTCCGAGACCGAGCCACTGGCTTGCTGCATAAGCAAACTGAACCGGATCTCTGTCGGACACCTTCCTCATTATCATTTGAGCCGTTTCAATCAAAAATAATTTGTCAGAATCGTTAACAGGAACTGACAAAGTTGTCCTCGGATATTCTGTCGGTTCAAAAGCTTCCGGGTTATCTAATAACCTTTTTGTTATGGGAGTTCGTGATGAAGGTGCAAAATTATCAGGAATCTTATCACCGAAGGACATACCGGTGACTTGATAAAACTGAACCGAGGGACTAACTTCTTCAGTGTTTAGCGTATGATGATACGGATTAAAAAAGAATGATTCTTGCTTCTGAAAAAGCATTTCATGGTAAACACCCGTGGTTGGCAAAAAACGGCTTACCCCGCCTTCCAAATAAAATGTCCACCGGTCATCTCCAAGCTCAGGAAAATTTTGTCGAATAAAATTTGGACGGTAACCAAACCTATTGGTTTCCCTTTGTTGCTCTCTCCGGGACATGGCATCTTCAGATACGCTGAAATGACCGTCTTCGTAAGAATCCAAAACAAGCATACGCCAATAAGGAGCTGACGGGAAATTAGCCACATCCGGAATATCGATCCGCATGGCAATAGAGTTGTCATCCTTAATTTCAGTAACTTCTCCGAATTTCACATTTTCACTGAAACCACTGTAAGAGGTGGCGGACTTAAATTGCAAAAAAGGGATTATTTTCCCAAGATGAAATCGCGGAAATGAAACGAAAATAACGACCGTGAAACAAATGAGAATTCCAAAAAGAAATAGTCCAAAACCAAGGTGTCGAAGGTCAAATTTTCTCCAAACAGTGTAAACAAACCGAATCCAACTAAAACCAATAAACGTCTCAGCGTTGGCCTCCATCTCCATACCATTTTCACGCAAATTGATCACGAATAACAAAGCCATCGCACAGCACGAAAACAAAATTATGTGCACTCCAAATGAGAGGGACATGGATAAGACACCACAGATCACTATCACAAACATGCATAGGAGAATGAGCTGCATATCTTCCCGTTTCTTCCGATAGGAAAGACTCCGAAAAAGAATTAATAAGACATTCAAATTGATAAGCGCAGCGACAAATTCTGATCGAAGAAAATCGATCACCAAAAATCCAACCAACAACACATTGCTTAGCTTCCAAAACCATGGGGGAATTTTTCCCGGTAGTCGCGGGAAAAGAAAAACAGCGCCGCATAATAGCAGTGAAAACCCAGGCACAATATTCGAAGCGTTTTCCAAAGAGAGAACAGAACTCAGCGATAACAAGGCCAGGAAATTACCCAAAAACCACGCAATCGCAGAAACGTCGCTTCTATTAAGCCTGTCCTGCCTTTTGTAAGCCAACCAATGCATGCACACCTCCTGGAAATACGGGTTCAAACGAAATGACATTTTTCCTATGTACTCCAACATCCACCGAATATTCGGTAGCTTGTACAACGGACAAATCATTAAGAAATTCTTCAAGATCAGCAGCACTACGGATATTCAATGACTTTCTGCCATTGATGATGGTTGAGCTTAACTGATTCTGGATAAAAAGATCTTCAGCCAGTGAGGCGGCAAATCGACAAAGATGGTTAAGGTTTTTTTCCTCCTTCCAGGCAGTGTGAGAAGTATCAACACATACAATGAACCCTGGCTGGCTATCTTCGGCCATTTCTTTGACCATCAACTTTTGTCTCCGAGCTGTGGCCTTCCAGTTTATGTGCTTTTGAGGATCACCAATTTGATAGTCCCGTATTCCAATTATATCTTCACCCACACCTTTACGTTTTAAAGTGCTTCCCTGGAAATGAATTTTTGTGCCTCCGATTTGGTTAAAAGAATAATCGATCCGTTCTGGCCAAACATGGAAGCTCACTTCTCTGTTTGCGGGCATGAATTTGGACAAAAAACCAAAAGGAAATTGAGAACCAATACTGGTGATAGATAGTGTTTCCAATCCGCGTTTGTTAGGCAAAAAAGACCACTCTAAAGATACGGTTCTTTCAGGGTTTAGTCTTCTCGCCAGTGGTAACCGACCTTTTATTCCATTCATTTCGGCAATCAGGTCGAACCAGATTGAGTAGGTCGTGAGAAATCGTTTTGAATTGGACGCCTCAAGCCTTACGAATGCCTTTCGATTCACCCGGTAAGGAAATTGAGCAATCAATCGCCAACTAAGTCTCGCGAAATTCAATGAGGACAGAACACCACTCAACACCAGACTGGCTAGCAGAAATGAAACGGTGATGAATAAAATGTTACTCGAAGTATTGTAGGCCGCCACACCAATAGCCAAGCTCACAAAGATAAGAACATAGCCAGAGATAGTTGGTATGGTTTTGTGCCCTTTTGGTGGAACAATTAGACGATAAATCTTTAATAAAAAAGATTTACTCCTAGGCCGTTTACTCTCGTTCCCGGCTGAGCCCAAAGTCCTGGGATCTGCCTGTGATTGGATCATATCGGCTGGGTTACGGCATCACAAATACTGCGTAATAAGGAAGTAACTACACGTCGTTCTTCAAGAGGATCAGAGGTACTCCTTTTTAGCGCCAACCGATGAACAAACACCGGAATAACCATGGAGAAGACATCCTCAGGAATAACAAAATCACGGCCATAATACAACGCCCGCGCCTGAGAGGCAGCCTTGAGAGCTATAGCTCCCCGGGGGCTGATACCATGCCGGAACTCGGTGTCTGTTCTCGTAGCTTCTACGATCTTTACCAAATAGTGGAGCACAGTATCTTCAACAAAAACTTCCCTGACATGAGCCTGACAGGCATTTACATCCTCTGGAGACAGAACCGGTTTGATGTCCAGATTGTCATAGTTATTGTCCTTTGCCGAAAGGATCTCCAACTCACTTTCAAAGTCCGGATATCCCATGTGGAGACGCATAAAAAACCGGTCCATCTGAGAATCGGGCAACGGGAAAGTGCCTTCGTAATCTACAGGATTTTGAGTGGCGATTACCATGAACGGACTACCCACATCGTAGGTTTCTCCATCGACCGAGAGTTTACCTCTATCCATCACCTCCAAAAGACTCGATTGAGTTTTTGGGGTGGTCCGATTAATTTCGTCAGCCAGCACAATATTTGAAAAGATGGGTCCCTTTTTAAAAATGAAGCCACGCGTTTGATCATCGAAAACACTTACACCCGTTACATCGCTTGGTAACAAATCACTGGTAAATTGGATTCTTGAAAAATCGCAATCCAAGGATTTGGCCAGTGAGTAGGCCAAGGTGGTTTTACCGACACCAGGTAGATCTTCAATGAGTAGATGCCCTCCACAAAGGAAACAAATTACCGCGTTTTCAACAACGTCTTCCTTCCCCTTTATAACCTGATTAATATTATTCTTTAGATCAGCAGATAGTTTTTGCACTTCGCGAGCTGACAATTTGAGAGAAGAAGAAGACATAGATAGGTGATTTCGAAATATTAACAGTAATACAGGTTTTTTTCATGAAAGTAAAATATCCCAAACTTACATTAAATTTGGCGTTCAAAAGCCTGTTCTAAAGGGAATTTCGGTTGAGAATTGGCTTTAACAGATTTTTCATAGGACAACATTCGCGATCCTTAGGTAATTCTCCAACCAGGTTCAACGCAAAGCCGGGATTCGTCTAAAACCGTTCCAGCCGAATCCAGAAATGCAGCAAAAGCAATCATACCTGCATTATCACCTGTTTGATTTGGTTTAGCTACCAGTAGAGGAACTCCTTCTTCATCCGCCAACCCGGAGAAAGATTGGCGAAGTGCCTGATTATTTGCTACACCACCTGACAAGCCAAGGCTCTTAAATCGCCCCCATTTCAACACCGAGCCTGTCTTTTTAGTTAAGGCGTCAACCACTGCTTGTTGGTAACTCGCACACAGGCCAGGAAGATGTTTCGCAAGTTCTGCATCTGACAGTTTTTCAAGCCGGTAACGAAGACTTGTTTTCAAGCCGGAAAAACTGAATTTAACCTCCGACGAATGAACCATGCCGCGAGGAAAATCGAATTGATTCGGTCGACCACCCATGGCCGCCTTTTCTATCAGCGGACCGCCCGGGTATGGCATGCCTAAAAGTTTGGCTCCTTTGTCAAGTGCTTCTCCTGCTGCGTCGTCAATAGTTTCTCCCAGCACAACTACCTCCATATCTGAATTGATCTCAAACAATACCGTATTTCCTCCCGAAACGATCAGGCCCAGATGAGGTAGCAAATCCTGATAGGCGGTGTGAAAATTCCGGGGATCATCATTGTGAAGCGAAATAAAAGGAGAAAAAACATGTCCGCGCAAATGGTTAACTCCGACAATAGGGATATCCAGCGCAAGCGCCAAGCTTCGACCTAACGCAAGCCCAAGGGCAAGGCAACTGGCAAGGCCAGGTCCAGTCGTGACCGCAATTTTTGAAAGCTCATTTATATCAACTTTAGTTTTAAGCTTATCCAGAAGCGGAACAAATGCTTCCAGGTGTTCACGACTTGCAAGATCAGGTACAATTCCACCGTACTCTTGGTGTGTCTGAATCTGCGAGTAGACCAGATCTACCAAAAGTCCTCGGTCCGGATGAAATACCGCCAGGGCCGATTCGTCACAGGAACTTTCAATCCCCAATATCATACCGGAACCATTGCTTCGTTGGTCGTTCAATCAACGAAAAACGATAACCTGTTTCTTTTTCCGCGAAATTAATTGTGTCTATGGAAACGATTCTCTTAATTCCCAACCTTTCCCCCAAAGCTCATATGTTCGATAACCTGACCGATAGAATTGGAAAAACCATCCGCAATTTACGCGGCGTTGGAAAACTAAGCGAAGAAAACATGGCGGAAGCCCTTAAGGAGGTTCGTACGGCCCTTCTGTCTGCCGATGTTCATTTTAAAGTAGCCAGGCAATTTGTGGATCAGGTCCAGGAGGCTTGTATTGGCCAGGACGTGCTTTCTTCGGTTACTCCAGGACAGCAGGTAGTTAAAATCATCAATGATGAACTGACGAAGCTGCTCGGGGAAGGCACTGCAGAATTGTCGGAGAACCGCCCGCTAAAGATCATGATGATAGGTCTCCATGGCGCTGGAAAGACAACTTCGACCGCAAAATTGGCCCGTCATCTTAAAAAACAGGGCCTTAAACCCCTGGTGGTTGGTTGCGATGTGTACCGTCCAGCCGCAATCGATCAGCTGGAGACTCTGGCAAAACAGGAAGAACTACTTTTCTTTTCCGATCGAAGCACAAAAGATGTCCCTTTTATTGGTAAACGCGCCCTGCGTTATGCCCAGGATGAGGACGCCAATGTATTACTTTTTGATACTGCCGGACGTTTGCAAATCGATACCGATCTGGTAGGAGAACTAAAAAAACTCCGGGACACCATCAAGCCAGACGAAATCATTCTGGTCGCTGATTCCGCCCTGGGTCAGGAGGCGGTCAACGTAGCCAGCCATTTTAACGATGAGGTTGGCCTCACTGGGATAATCCTTACCAAGCTCGACGGCGATGCCCGAGGCGGTGCCGCCCTTTCCATGAAGTCCATCACCCAGGTCCCTATAAAATTTGCAGGGACGGGCGAGAAAATGGACGACTTTGAGGTCTTCCACCCTGATCGGATGGCTGGGCGAATTTTAGGGATGGGCGACGTCGTTACCCTGGTTGAGCAGGCCCAAGAAAAAATCGACCAGGACGAAGCCGAGCGAATGGCGGAGAAAATGAAGAGTGCGGATTTCGATCTGAACGACTTTCTCTCCCAAATGCGCCAGGTAAAGAAACTGGGTTCATTGGATAAAATCATGGGCATGATGCCGGGTTTGAACGGCATACAAGTAGGTGACAAAGAAACCAAGCAAATGGGACAGACAGAAGCCATTATTCTTTCAATGACCCTAAAGGAACGGAGTCGCCCCGGGCTAATTAACGGAAGCCGTCGGGTTCGTATAGCCAATGGTTCAGGCACTCGGGTTGCCGATGTAAACCAACTTTTAAAACAATTTACCCAGATGAAAAAAATGATGAAAATGATGCGCGGCGGCAAAATGAAACGCATGCAAAAGATGATGGGTAAAAAAGGTGGCGGCATGGGAGGATTCCCCGGTGGTCTTCCCGGTGGTTTTTAATCAATTCACGACATTGGAAAATTTAACTACCTGCCATGATCCTCATCCTCCTCGATATTGACGGCACTCTGGTGGATTCACTCCACCTGGAGAACAAATACTTTCCTCAAGCTGTTTGCGAAAGCCTGGGTTTACCCCAAATAAAAACAAATTGGGATGCGTATTCCAACCCGACGGACAGTGGCATTATTCGAGAAGTCATGAGGGAAGAACTCGGACAACTCTGCCACCCTGACGATATCGAGCGCTGCAGAACTCGATTCATTGAACTCTTCAGCACCCATCTGGACGAGGATCCGGCCGCAGTTCCGCCAATTGCTGGGGCACACAAGTTCATTGAATACCTGGAAGACAGCGACCATTACATGTTTGCCGTAGCGACCGCCAGTTGGCGTTTTACATCTGAATTGAAGTTAACCGCAGCAGGTTTTGATTTCGATAATTGGATCCTGTATTCGTGTTGCGATTACGAATACAAAAAAGAGGCCACGAAAGCCGCTCATAGGGAGGCCAGACAAAAGCACGGTTCAGATTTCGATTCAGTCGTGTATATCGGTGACTCAAGGTCCGATATGCGCTTTGCCAACGAACTGGGTTACGAATTTTTAGGTCGGGGGGACCAATATACCCAGGCCAATATTTGGGGTGTTGAAGGCATTCGAGATTTTAAAGACCTTCGTTTGGTTGAAGGTAAAATTCGCCGTTCTGTCCGAGCAGGCTAAGCAAAAGCTGTCAGATATTCCCCAGATAGCACAAAACTGAAACATTGTTTAACATCTGTCTTGCACTGGGGAATCCTTTCTGGAACAAAACTTATTTTACTCGTCCATCCATCCAATCCGCCGCCATTAATGTCCCTTAAAGACGAGACCCTGGACTTCAATAATAAAACTAACGACCAGATTCAGCAACTGCTGAAAAATTACAATCTGGCACTGACACCGGACGAAGCTCTGAAAATTCAGAACGAAATCCTGGAGCGTCCCCCTACCCTGGCGGAATGCGTGCTATGGTCGATTCAAGGATCTGAGCATTGCTCTTACAAAAGCAGCCGTGTCCACCTTGGAGCATTTGTTACGAATGGTCCAAACGTGATTCTGGGACCCAAAGAAGACGCTGGGATTGTCGGTGTAGCTACTGACAATGCTGGCAAACGATACGGAATTGCGCTTTCTCACGAGTCTCACAATCACCCAAGCCAGATCGTGCCCTACGAAGGTGCGGCGACCGGCGTGGGCGGAAATGTAAGGGATGTCTGCTGTATGGGAGCCAAAGTTATTGCGATCGGTGATGGCCTGAGATTCGGAGATATCAAACAACCCAAGTCCAAGTGGATTCATGAAGGGGTCGTCGCCGGAATCGCCGGTTACGGAAATCCGCTCGGCGTTCCGAATGTTTGCGGAGATCTTTATTACCACCCCGGCTACAATGAGAATTGTTTGGTCACGGTGCTAACACTGGGAGCCATATGCGAGGAGGACATTATTCACTCCTACGCCCCCGCAAATGCTGAGGGGCACGACTTGATTTTAATCGGTAAACCAACTGATAACAGTGGCTTTGGTGGAGCTTCCTTTGCTTCTTTAGAATTGGAAGAAGAGGAAAAAGAGAAAAACAAGGGAGCCGTTCAAGACCCAAATGCATTTCTTGAACGACACATTTTAAAGTCGACCTACGAGTTGTGCAAAATTCTCAAAGAGAAAAATCTTATCGATAAAGTTGGTTTCAAAGACCTTGGAGCAGGCGGGATTGCTTGCGCTAGTGTGGAAATTGCAGACGCAGCCGGCTATGGCGCAGATGTATTTCTTGATGATGTCCACCTCGGTATGGAAAATCTGGCCCCGGCTGTTATCCTCTGCTCGGAAACCCAGGAAAGATTCATGTGGGCATCCCCACCAGAAGTTACTCAGCTCATTCTGGATCACTACAATAAAACCTTTGATTTCCCAAATATCTCAAAGGGCGCTGCGGCATGTGTAGTCGGAAAAATCAGAGGTGATGGCCAATTTAAAGTGACTTATAAAGGTAAAATCTTAGTCGACGCAAAAGCGAAAGAAGTTACCGAAGGTCTCGTTTATAATCGCCCCTACAAATATCAAAAACCCGAACTTTCAGAGCCAAATCTAAGCGAACCGGAGGATCTTTCTCAGCTGTTGCTAGACCTCCTGGCCCATGAGAACATTGCATCACGAGCCCCAGTTTTCGAAACTTACGACAAGCAGGTTCAAGGCAATACGGTCATCGAAGCAGGGAAAGCCGATGCAGGAGTGATTAAACCATTTCAAGGCGATGAATATCCGGAAGAGATTCGCAACATCGGAATAGCAGTTACCATGGATCAAAATCCACGTTATGGGTTGATTGATGCGCGCCAGGGAGCTATCAATGCGGTCGTGGAAGCTTTTCGAAATATCGCAGCAGTTGGTGGCTCACCGCAAGCTGTCACTGATTGCCTATGTTTCGGTAATCCGGAGAAGGAGAGTCAAATGGGAATTTTTGTAGCAAGTATCCACGGTGTGGCAGACGCCTGTAAAGCAATCCACTTGAAAGAACATCCCGGATTCCCCGTTCCGATCGTAGCCGGAAATGTTTCTCTTTATAACGAATCTCGAACTGGAAGTATTCCAGCAAGTCCAATGATAGGCTGCGTGGGGAAACTGCCGGACGTTTCGAAAGCTGTTTCTTTATCTTTCAAGCACGAAGATTCAGCCATAATAATGATAGGTGCTCGAAAGAATGAGCTTGGCGGATCGGTATATTACGACCTCAATGGCGAGCTCGGAGCAAACGTGCCCTGCCCCGACCTGGAAGAAGTTCAAGCTCAGCTGTACGCCGTGATCGACTTGATTGATTCAAGCCTGATTGAAGCATCGCATGATATCTCGGACGGAGGTCTGGCAGTAGCTTTGGCAGAAATGAGCTTCGAAAACAAAATCGGGTTTAAAGTTGAAATCGATTCCGAGCTATCCGATTTGCAAAGCCTTTTCTCAGAAACAGGGGGATTCATTCTTGAAATAACCCCTGACAATTTTGCTGCAGTTACAACGCTTTTGAGCGAAAGAAATCTTTATTACGAACACATAGGAACTACTTCCACGAACAAACGTATCAACCTAAACAACACCATAGACCTCGATCTCTCCCAGGCAAAGGAGCGCTGGGAAAACGGGTTACGTGAAAAATTATTATGAGCAAAATTGATTATAAATCTGCCGGGGTCGATATTGACGCTGGAAACGAAGCGGTAATGCGCATCAAGGATCACGTTAAAAGCACATTTTCTCCGCATGTGCTTACCGGACTTGGGAGCTTCGGCTCGATGTTCGATCTCACTGAACTCATCAAGGGTTACGAAAAACCGGTGCTCATCCAAAGTATCGATGGAGTTGGCACCAAAGTTTCTGTGGGGAAAATGGCCGGTAAGTTTTACGGTCTTGGAATCGATGTAGTCAGCGCAACGAGCAACGACATTATTGTTCACGGAGCCACCCCCCTTACCTTCCTCGATTACGTAGCAAATCAAAAACTCGTTCCAGAAATCGTTGAAGAGATTGTTCGCGGAATGACAGATACCTGCAGAGAGAACGGAATTTCATTAGTTGGCGGAGAGACGGCTGAAATGCCAAGCACTTACAACCTCCATGAACATGATATCGTAGGTTGTGTTACCGGTCTCGTTGAAAAGGATAAACTTATCAACGGGTCAACCATCGAAGCTGGCGATTGTATCATCGGTCTCGCCTCATCGGGCCTGCAAACCAATGGCTACTCACTCGCACGTAAAGTTTTCTTTGATATTGGTGGATACACAACCGAAAGCAATATTCCTGAATTGGGAACATCAGTGGGCAATGCTCTGTTAGTTCCACACGTAAATTACAAGAATCCGGTTTTTGCTTTACTTGAATCCGAAGTTGTCGTTCACGGTATGGCTCACCTTACAGGCGGTGGTTTTATTGAAAACGTGCCTCGAGTTCTCCCGGTAAACTGTCGTGCAGAAATCGATATCAAGTCTTGGCCAAGTTTGCCAGTCTTTGATGTTATACAAAATATCGGCAGGGTTGATACTCACGAAATGTTCCGAACCTTCAATATGGGTATCGGCTATGTAATCATTGTGCGCCAGGATTCCAAGAAAGCTGCTTTGGAAATCCTAAAAAAATTCAAGAATATTCCTTCATACGAAATCGGAAAAATTATTGAAGGACCTTGCGACGTACATCTTCACAAATGATTAGAGTCGCCATTATTCAGTTTCCCGGAAGCAATTGCGAAACGGAATCCATCGCCGCTATTCGCCGTGCTGGAATGGAACCGGTAGAGTTTTTATGGAACCAGTCCTACGAATTACTCGAAGCGTTTGATGGATACGTAATCGTAGGAGGATTTTCTTATGAAGATCGATCCAGAGCCGGTGTAATTGCTTCACTCGATCCCGTAATGAAAATAATCCGGCAACAATCCGAGACAGGAAAACCTGTGTTAGGAATTTGCAACGGTGCTCAAATCCTGGTCGAGACCGGACTGGTACCGGGATTAAGAGACTACCGCGTAGGAATGGCTCTTGCCCCAAATCGTCGGGAAAAAGACGGGCATATTCTGGGCACAGGATTCTATAATGTGTTTGCTCATTTGAGAATGAATGGTGCTTCCAATAAAACAGCCTTCACACGTCACCTCGAAGAAGGCAGCACGATTCATATTCCTTTGGCACACGCAGAAGGTCGATTTGTTATCCCCGACGAATTACTTTCCGAAATGATCGCATCAGGACAGACGCCGTTTCAATACAGCGATGCGGAAGGAGAAATTTCCGAGGGGTTTCCAATTAATCCCAATGGATCGGTCCATAACCTTGCGGCAGTTACCAATCCTGCCGGAAATGTAATGGCCATCATGCCTCATCCGGAGAGAGTTCCAGCCGGCGATCCAATCTTTACTTCAATGCGTGAATACATTGAAGAGAAACAAGTAAAAGAATCGAAGTCCTGTGCATTTAATCCTCCAAAAGCGACGGTCGGCAAATACAAGGCCAAGCTTAACGGATTTGAAATCCCAATTAATCTGCTTATAACAGACAATACTGCCCACACGGTTCAAAAAGCGCTGGAGGTTGCAGGAATAAAAGCCAACATAACGCGCAAGACTCACTGGGAAGTTGACCTTGGCGATGCCAATGGAACGGTAAAGGAAGACATCATCCAAACAGGGGAACTGTTCAACTCGAACAAAGAATATATAACCGAAATCCCCACGGACGATTCTAAAATCAGAATCCTTGTTCACGACAAAGATGACTTTGTTGGAAAACAAAAACTCGATACTTTAAAAGATCGATTTCACATTTCAGGAATCAAAGAAATCAAACGCTCTACCCTTTGGGAAATTGAACTCGCAGACCCTGAAGACCAAGAAACACTAAACCAAATTTTTAACACTCACATACTCTGGAATCCTTTTTTCCAAGACGCTGTATATTATTCTTAATAGACCATGGACCGACGAGAAATAATCCGATCTCAAATAAATAACTGTGTAGTAAAAACTAACCTGCCTGGCCAAAAGATTCAGGGCAAGGTTCGGGACGTGTATCCCATGGAGGACTCGATTGCATTCGTTTGCACCGACCGATTGAGCGCTTTTGATCGTGTGCTGGCGGCCATTCCGTTCAAAGGCCAAGTTCTGAATTTAACAAGCAAATGGTGGTTTGAAAAAACCAAACACATCATTCCGAATCACTTACTGGACACTCCGGATCCAGCCGTGACGATTGGCAAAAAGTGCGAAGTTTTTATGGTAGAATTTGTGGTGCGAGGTTACATGACCGGATCCACGAGCACATCGCTTTTGACCCATTACAACAATGGCAGTCGAAACTATTGCGGCAACGAATTGCCTGAAGGGTTGATTAAAAGCCAAAAACTTTCGAAAAACATTCTGACACCCACTACCAAATCCGAACACGACGAACCAGTGAGTCTTGATCAAATACTTGAGATGGGGCTCATGAATAAAGAGGACCTGGATATCTGTTCTAAAGCAGCACTTGAGCTTTTCGCATACGGTCAGGAGGTAGCTAAAGAACATGGACTCATTCTGGTAGATACAAAATATGAATTTGGAAAAGACAAGGACGGGGTCATTCGTCTGATTGACGAAATCCATACACCTGATTCCAGTCGTTACTGGCTGGCTAGTTCATACGAGGAACGTTTTGCAAACGGAGAAAATCCTGAAAATATTGATAAAGAATTTATTCGTCTTTGGTTTCGGGATCACTGCGATCCTTACAAAGATGAGATCCTTCCCAAGGCTCCGGATGACCTGATTGTCGAATTAGCAAGTCGCTACATGCAGCTTTTCGAGATGATCACCGGAGAAACGTTTCCCATCGGCGATCTGAATACTCCTGCATCCGAAAGAATAGAAAAAAACTTAAAGGCTTACCTTTAAGAATGAGTGACTCGATTAAACACGAATGTGGCATTGCCCTGGTGAGGCTCAAAAAACCACTATCGTATTACCAAATAAAATATGATTCGGCCCTTTGGGGTTTTAATCAATTATTTCTCCTAATGGAGAAACAACATAACCGAGGTCAAGATGGCTCGGGAGTGGGTGCTCTAAAACTGGACGTGGAAGTCGGGAAGCCTTATATGTTTCGGAAACGAAGCGCAGAAGCTAACTCGATGAGTCGCATTTTCAGCAGCCTCTTGGACGACTATAATTCCAAGGTCGATGAGGGTACGATTCATCCTGAGTTTGCAACAACCGTGAAAGATCATTTTGATTTTGGTGCTGAAATATTTTTAGGCCATCTGAGGTACGGCACATCCGGCGGTTATTCAGAAGCAAGTTGCCATCCATATTTCCGAAGAAACAACTGGCCAACCCGCAATTTAATGGTCGCTGGAAATTTCAATATGACCAACACAGACGAGTTGAACAGACGTCTTATTGATCGTGGACAACACCCGGTATTCGATACGGATACCCAGACCATTTTAGAAGAAATCGGTTATCACCTGGATGAGGAGCATCGCCGTCTTTACCACGAGAATCGCGACGTAAAAGATCTATCCGGTATGGACAATGCAAAAGCAATTTCTGAAAAACTCGATGTGGGTGAAATTCTTAAGGAATCCAGTAAAGGATGGGACGGCGGATACTCGATAGCAGGGATGATAGGAAACGGTGACTGTTTTGCGACTCGTGATCCATGGGGAATAAGGCCCTTCCACTTTTTCGAAGATGATGAGGTGGTTGCAATTGCTTCAGAACGAGCGCCGCTGATGACTGTTTTCTCGAAAGAGGTTGAAGAGATTCAGGAAATCAATCCGGGCGAAGCTATCATTATTAAGAAAAATGGAACGCTAATTAGAAAGCAAATCCGTGACCAACAAGAACGGGTATCTTGCAGCTTCGAGCGAATCTATTTTTCCCGTGGAAACGACCACGATATATATCTGGAAAGAAAAGCCTTGGGCAAAGCCCTGGTCGGCTCAGTCTTAAAAACCATAAACAATGACCTTGAAAATTCGGTATTCAGTTTCATTCCCAATACCGCTGAAGTCGCTTATTATGGCCTCATGGACGGTTTGCGTGAAGAACGAAGAAAAGCGGTAAAGGAAGAAATACTGGCACAAGCGGAAACCGGAAAGTTAGACTCGGATTTCCTGGATCGTGTCATCATGAGTAATTGGCCTCGATCTGAGAAAGTCGCACTGAAGGACATCAAGCTTCGAACCTTCATAAGTCAGGAAAAAACTCGAACCAACCTTGCTTCTCATGTTTACGATATCTCTTACGGTAGTGTTTCCCAAACAGATAATCTAATCTGCCTGGATGATTCGATTGTTCGCGGCACAACGCTTAAACAATCCATCATTAAGATCCTGGCGCGCTTGAAACCAAAGCAAATTATAATTGTATCAACCGCCCCACAGATTCGTTACCCGGATTGTTATGGCATCGATATGTCCCAACTCCACAAGTTCATTGCGTTCGAAGCTGCCATTGAGCTGTTGAAAGACCAGGGACGGGAGCAATTGATTCGCGATGTATACCTTGAATGCGTTGAACAGGCAAAACAACCGATCGACCTAATGGGCAATAAGGTCAAACGGATCTACGATAGTTTCACGCCGGAAGAGATCTCGGTTAAGATTAGTCAGAAAGTTAGACCGGAACTGGATTATTGGAATGGCAAGTTAACGATTATTTTTCAAAATATCCACAACCTGCATGAATCTTTACCCCACCATAAAGGCGATTGGTATTTCACTGGCAATTACCCTACGCCGGGAGGCTTCCGTGCCTTGAACACAGCGTTCATCAATTACTACGAAGAGCGTGAAGAGAGAAGCTATTAAAAACCCGCATGGATAATCAGAACTTCACTATTTTGCTCGTTGGTTCCGGTGCACGAGAGCACGCGATGGCTAAATCTATAAGCAAATCCAAGAGACCCTTCAAATTGATAGTCTTTGGTTCTAGTATGAATCCCGGAATTGCAGCTCTTGCCGATACCTATATTTCGGGAAATATAAATGACCCCGAAGCCGTAGCCGATTACGCAAAATCGAACCATGCCAACCTGGCGGTGGTCGGCCCGGAAGCTCCGCTTGAAGCGGGGGTGGCTGACAAACTTTGGAGCCTGGGAATTCCGGTTGTCGGACCCAAGATGCAATTGGCCATGCTAGAAACGAGCAAACAGTTTACCAGAAATCTGATGGCAGATTATGACGTGCCTGGTTGCCCAAAGTTTAAGTATTTCTCGGACCTGGATGGAGCTGGGGACTTCCTCGGAACTCTCATGGACAACTACGTTGTCAAAGCCGATGGGTTGATGGGCGGTAAGGGCGTAAAGGTAGCTGGTGATCATCTCCATTCTCATAATGAAGCACTTGAATACTGCCAGGAACTTTGCGATGCCGGATCCACCTACGTCATAGAAGAAAAGTGCATCGGAGAAGAATTCTCTCTTTTCAGTTTTTGCGACGGTACGACCTTGAAGCATATGCCGCCCATTCAAGACCATAAGCGCGCATATGTGGATGACAAAGGCCCAAACACAGGCGGCATGGGAAGCTATAGTGACGCGAATCACCGTTTACCATTTATCACTCAAACAGACATTGAAGAAGCGCAGGAAATAAACAGGCTGGTGGTAGAAGCACTAAGGAAAAAAACGGGAGAAGGATACAAAGGAATTTTGTACGGGGGTTACATGGCCACGGCAAAAGGAGTTAAAGTTATAGAATTTAACGCCCGCTTTGGAGATCCCGAGGTCATGAACTTACTTACACTTCTGGACACAGATATTATCGATATCTTTGAAGCCATTTGTAGTGAAACCCTGGACCAACTTGATGTTTCATTTAAGAAGCTTGCCAGTGTGTGCAAGTATGTTGTCCCAACAGGCTATCCGGATAATCCGGAAAAGGGATTTGAGGTTGATCTTAGTCAGTTCGAAAAACCGCACCAACTATTCCTTGGGGCTGTAGATCAAAAAGAAAACAAGCTTGTAGCAACAGGTTCGCGAACAGCTGCGGTGGTTGGTGTAGCCCCCACCATTGAAGAAGCCGAACAAGAAGCTGAAAGATTAGTGAATCAAATCAAAGGCGATCTGTTCCATCGACCAGACATAGGTACAATCGAGTTAATTGAAAAACGAGTAACGCACATGAAAGCGTTACGTGGTTAAATGAGTCAGGCACCGGTAAGAGTTGCCGTATTGGGATCAACACGGGGTTCGTCTCTACAGCCCGTTATTGAGGCCATCGAAGCAGGTGAACTGAATGCCACCATTGTCAGTGTTATCAGTAATCGAAAAAAGTCCGGCATTCTTGAACGCGCCCGAACACACTACCTCAAGGACTATTTTATTTCTGCTAAGGATAAGGAGAGAGAAGAGTTCGATAGAGAGGTATCAAAGGTTTTAATAGAAGAGAAAGCGGACCTGATTCTGTGCATCGGTTACATGCGGTTTTTATCAAAAGAGTTCGTCAACAAATGGCACGGTAAAGTAACCAATGTACACCCTTCCCTACTTCCTAAACATCCTGGATTAATGGATCTGGAGGTACATCAGGCCGTGTTGGATGCGGGCGATACCGAAACGGGCTGCACCGTCCACCTCATCGATGAAGGCATAGATTCCGGGCCCATTTTAATACAATTGAAAGTAGCAGTCGCCAAGGAAGACACCGCTGAATCATTGAAGGCCAAAGTTCAACCCATGGAAGGCAGAGCATTCGTTCAGCTAATTAAACAATGGCCGATGAAAGCTATTCCCCAGGATCGCTTCACTTCATAGGGTTTCTCCAGTAACGAGGGTCAATTTTAAGAACAATCCTGTTGCATCTGGTTATCCCTCAAGAATGATTTCTCTTCATGTCTTTTGAGATCCGAAAAGCCACAGAAAACGATACAGGTGCCATCCTTGGTTTAATTAAGGGAATCGCAGAGTATGAAAAGCTAACTCATGAAGTAACAGCAACTGAGGAGCTGATTCGAAAAAACATGTTCGGCGAAAAGCCATACGCCTATTGCTACCTGGCTTATTCGGATGAACAGCTAGCAGGCTACGCACTTTACTTTTTCAATTTTTCAACATTTCTGGCGAAACCAGGAATCCACCTCGAGGACCTCTTTGTACATCCAGAATTTCGAGGTAAAGGAATTGGTAAAGCATTGCTTCTTACCTTGGCAAAGGAAGCCAACGAAAAAGACTGCGGCCGCATGGAATGGTTGGCACTCGACTGGAATACACCCGCCCACGATTTTTACTTTTCACTAGGAGCGGAAATGTTGCCTGAATGGGAACTCTTTCGTGCTACTGGAGATGCCCTTAAGAATCTTGGGAACGCATGAGTAAATTTTGTGTAGCGCTCATCTTTGGTGGACCTTCCGCTGAGCGAGGTATTTCGCTGAATTCTGCGAGATCAGTTATAGATCATCTGGATGACTTCAACATCATTCCTATCTATTATAATTTACGAAAAGAGGCATTTCTGATTGATCGAAATCAGCTCTATTCAAACACGCCTTCCGACTTTGATTTCAAAATAGATTCTTTAGGCAAAGCGCTAAACGATGCAGAACTGGTCGAGCTGCTAAAATCGGCCTCAATCACCTTTCCAGTAATTCACGGAGCATTTGGTGAAGGGGGAGAACTGGGAAAATTTCTAGAAGAAAATCAAATCCCATTTATTGGAAGTTCTAGCCGAGCGTCTGCGGTAGCGTTTGATAAGTTTGATGCTGGATGGCAATTGGAACGTAAGGGGTTCTACTCCGTACCAAGCATGTTACTGGATGATTTAGAGGAAGAAGAATGCCTGGGTCGCATTGAGTCGTTTTTCAAAAACAATGGATTAAGTCGCGGGGTTTTAAAACCTGCATGTTCGGGATCAAGCATTGGAGTGACCGAAGTTCGAAATCCGGAAGCTTGCTTGAATGCATTTCGGTCAATGCATGCGGATAAGATAGACACGCGTTTTGTTTTAGAACCTTTCGTTTCCGGAAAAGAATTTACGGTCATTGTCGTACAGAATTTAAAAGGGGAACCCGTTGCACTCCTACCCACAGAAATTGAAATCACCGATTCATCCCAATCACTTTTTGATTATCGATTAAAATACCTCCCAACCCGACAGGTGGCCTACCACATGCCGCCGAGGTTTCCCGACGAATCCATAACGGACATTCAGAAACAAGCTGAATCAATATTCACAGCATTGGATTTAAAAGATGTGGTGCGAATGGATGGATGGCTGCTTGATGATGGAAGCATCTGGTATTCCGACATCAACCTGGCGAGCGGATTGGAGCAAAACAGTTTCTTTTTTCTACAAGCAGCTTACCTGGGTTGGACTCATTCAGAGATCCTTCATTTCATTGTGCATGGTGCTTGTGCACGAAGAGGACTTCCCTGTCCGCCTCCACCGGAAGAGGATACTTTTGCCGACAAAGAACCGATTCGTATTCTATTCGGAGGTGATAGCTCTGAAAGGCAAGTGTCGCTAATGAGTGGCACCAATGTTTGGTTGAAACTGCGAAAATCCGATCGCTTCTCTCCGGTGCCTTACTTGCTCGATAGTGATGGATTCATATGGAAACTCCCTTATGCAGCCACCTTGCGACATACGGTTGAAGAAGTTGGGGCAGCTTGCCACCAGATCCTAGAAGAAAAGGAACGCCTGGATATGTATCGCACGGACATCGAAAGTCGTTTGACTGTGGATTCAGATTTTGAACTTCAGCCACTGATCATGCCCAACTGCATGACTCTGGAAGATTTCATCCAGGATAATACAACCGTCTTCTTGGCGATCCATGGCGGCATAGGCGAAAATGGAGAACTTCAATCCACCTTAAGCAAGTCAGGCGTTCCATTTACCGGATCCTTATCAGCTTCAGCGAAACTGTGTATGGATAAATACGAAACCGGAAAAGCCCTGAAAAGCTACGGAAAACACGGAATATTTATCGCGGCCAAGAAGAAGCTCGATACCAAAATTCTTCAGCAACTTTCATCGGATAAACTAAAGTTCCTGTGGGAAAGCCTGACGAAAGAACTCAAAACACCTACCTTGATAGTTAAGCCACTATCCGATGGTTGCTCATCTGGAATCGTTCGACTCGCCAATGAGAACGACCTTCAACTTTATCTCAATTTGTTGAAAAGTGGTAGACCTCGAATAATTCCAGGTGAATTGAGTTTTGTTAAATCCCTCGTTGAGCTACCTCAAAGTCCGCCTGCATTTTTGCTTTTTGAAAGTTTCATCAACAGCGACAAACCCGTCATCAAAGGAAACGAACTCAATTGGGAGAAAAACTCTGGTTGGGTTGAGGTGACTGTGGGAGTTATCGGTCGACGAGGTGAAATGCGGGCACTCAAACCAAGCATCACAGTGGCCAGCGGAGAGATTCTGTCATTAGAAGAAAAATTCCAAGGTGGAACCGGTGTAAATATTACGCCGCCACCTTCTCCATGGGTATCACAGGAAGCATGGCAAAAGGCTCAAAACAAAATTGAATTCGTGGTTGAGAAACTCGGAATCAATGGATTTGCGCGGATAGATGCATTTCTGCAAATCGATTCAGGGGATATTCTCGTGATTGAGGCGAATTCCATTCCAGGCTTAACTCCGTCCACAGTGATTTTTCATCAAGCCCTTGCTGAAGATCCTCCTCTTTCCCCAACCGCGTTTCTCGAAACAATTTTAGATAATCGAAACACTTTTTAGATTAAGCTTTAAAAAGGTGATTTCTCTAAGGTTGAGATTTACAAGAGAGCCCACAATCATAGAATTTTCATTTCCTAGTACGGGAGGATTAATCCAAACGTCAGTAAAGTCACTTCAATCCATGCAAATAATCTCATGAAAAAATTATTAGGAATCATAGCAGTTTTAGTCATCATAGTAGGTATTGGCATGTTTGTATTGGCTAAGTCAGCAGGGAAAATAATTCAGACAGCAGTAGTCAGATTGGGACCTGAAATAGCCCAAGTGGACATTGAACTGAAAAAAGTTAATATTTCTTTCCTTTCAGGAGCAGGTGGTTTGGAAGGTCTTAAAATCCACAATCCAGAAGGCTTTAGCGGAGAACACGCATTTTATGCGGAACACCTGGCGCTGGATCTCAAGCCGATGTCGGTTTTGAGTGATAAGATTGTCATAGAGGAGATCCTCATTATCGGACCTGATATCCAATTTGAACAAAAACTTGGATCGAGCAATTTAAAGCAAATCCTGGATAATGTTCAGGCGTTTGCCGGATCCCCAGAAGAAGCAGAGGAGGAAGCTTCAGGAGGTAAGAAACTGGAAATCAAACGATTTATTCTTAAGGATGCCAAAGTAGGTGTCGGCTTGGGTACCAAACCCATCAGCATAACTATTCCAACCATTGAAATTAACGGTCTGGGAGAAGGTGAAGAAGGAATCACTGGTGCTGAGGTGATAAGCGTTTTATTGACTGAGGTAACTTCTCAGGTCATCGCAGCCATTGCAAAGAATCCAGACGTCATTCTGAAAGGTGGAGGCGATCTCCTTAAAAATGTTGGAGAATCAGGAGGCAATGCGCTCGAAAAACTGGGCGGTCTGTTCGGTGGTTCGAAAGATAAAAAAGAGGATAAGTAACGAAAATTACCTACTCACGATTTATTGAAGAGCTCGAAAAACTCAGTTCTTTTTGGAAGCAACAGTCGCATTCAGGTGAAACAGAAAAATATTAAAGTTTTCCTGAATCTGACTAACCGCATTTGATACCGTTCCAAAATCACCGGGCGCTGCTGGATTGGCCAGAAATTCTATTTCAGCAGACTGATTACTTATTTGCACACCTCCGAATATTTTCGTGGACGATTTCAAGGTGTGAGCCGCACGCTGCAGCAAGGGAAGATCTTCATTTTTGAAGGAGCTGAGGATGGTATCAACCAGCTCTTGTCCTTCTCGTTTTAAATCTCCTACAAGTTCTTCAACGATTTCCATTTCACCGACACAGACTTCTTCAAGAAACTGTTCAAATTCGGCGAGACTTATTATTTCAGAGGCGTTTATTGTGATCATAGATTCTCTTTCAAAAATGATTGTTTGAGTTGAGATAAATACTTAAAAACCACAGTCCTAGCATACCGACAAGCCGTTCAACGCCCACAAAAACTTTATTTACTAATGATTAACAGGGCCGAAAATTCGTAGATGAAAACAATTCCCCCATCCGCAAGTATTAATAGTAAATTTTAACGTTCTCATCCATCAGGAAATACCAAGACTGGTACTCGCGTTAGATTGAGCGTTTTATTAGATGGAATCCAAGCAAGCTGACATTCAATTATTCCTATCCAATCGATTGGAAAACCTTGCCGATGCACTAATCCGTCAGCTTGCAAGTTCCAATCGATCACTATTAGCAACGGATACGATTCTGGTTCAAAGCCGAGGGATGGCCCGATGGCTGAATCTTCGGATAGCTGATCGAACAGGAATTCAGATGAATATCCAGTACCTGTATCCAAGAGCTCTCATCGATCAATTATTAGAAGCAGTTGTCAAAAACAGTGATTCCGATTCATTGGCTTCATTTTCATCGAATGCGTTATTTTGGCGAATCTACCAACAGCTACCTAATTGGGCGGACAAAAAGGAAGCCTATGTTTTAAGGCGTTATTTGGAGTCAGAATCTCAATCCACCAGATATCTCAGACGTTATCAATTGGCTGTAAAAATCGCTCAACTCATGGACCAGCTTCAGACCTTTAGGCCAGAGCTGCTTTCGAGTTGGAGCGAGGAAAGGACAGCTACAGACTGGAAGTCGATAGTTTGGCAATCGTTACTACTCAAAAGACCCAAGGAGGCATTTCCGGAAATACTCGCTGCATTTAATAAAATAGTGCCGTCCTTGAATGCCCCACCCAATAATTGGCCTGATAGATTGTTTATATTTGGAATATCCTCTCTTCCACCCGTCTACGTAGAAATCTTGAGGAAAGCATCTACCTGGATGCCGGTTTCATTGTTTCTCACCCAACCTTCGCCACTCTACTGGGGTGACCAGGCTACGCGAAAGAGACAACTGAAAGCGGAAGAAGATGACTTTTTAAATAAAGGCCATGGCCTCATCGGAAACCTGGGGAAACAAGGTCAGGATTTCCTGAATACGCTTATCGATGCAGATGTGTTCGCAACGGATGAGTCAGAATATTTCTCAATTCCCGAATCCACAAACCTGCTTGGAGCATTACAAAAAGACCTTTATGAACTAAACGCTCCACCGAATTCAAAGCTCCAGATCAAAAGCGTGGCCGGAATACAAGTCCACGTTTGCCATACGTCGCGCAGGGAAATTGAAGTTCTTAAGGACGAACTTCATCGTTGTTTCGAATCTGATCCAAACCTGACGCCAGATCAGGTTATTATCATGGCTCCCAACATAGAAGAGTACTCTTCGGCTATTAGAAGTGTATTTGGTGGCTCCGACAAGGGTTCAGGCTTTTTGCCCTTTTCGATCGCGGACAATACTACGCGTTCTTCAAGTCCTGTCGCACATGCATTACTCGAACTTCTTGATCTCCTCCAGAGTAGGTTTACCGCAAACGAAGTTTTAAATTTCTGGAGCATTCCTGTCATCGCAAATCGATTTCATTTAAAACAATCGGACTGGGAAAGCATAAGAACCTGGATTGAAATGACAGCCATTCGATGGGGAATCAATTCAAACCATAGAAAGCAGACTACAGGCTCTACATTTGAAGAATATTCGTGGGAGCAAGGCATAGAACGTTTGGTAGCAGGATATTGCATCCACCCGACGGAGACATCTATTTGGGATGATAAAAATCCTTTTTCTGACCTGGAAGGAAATGCAACCACTTTGCTGAACCAGGTATTGGACGCTTGGTCATTTTTAGAGCAATACCAGGAAGTTGCATCCAGTATTTTAAAAACATCAGAGTGGCTGGAAAAACTACGAGAGATCGTCGATTACTTATTCTCCGACCAGGAAAGCTACCTGGACGATGCACAAGGGATATTGGCTTTAATCGAGGAACTCAAAAAAGAATCCAACAACGTAAAGTCGGATGAACCGATGACGATGAAGGTAATAAGCCAGATACTCGAGGCGAGGCTGACACAGGACTATCAAGCCGGGAGCTTTTTCAGTGGCACTATTACCTTCTGCTCATTGAAACCCATGCGAAACATCCCAGCCCAATTCATCGGGTTAATTGGAATGAACGAAAGTGCATTCCCCAGGAGAGATATACGTTCCGAATTCACACAGTTTCCCGATGGGAAGCGAACAGGAGATCGGTCGATCCGTGAGGATGATCGCTATTTATTCCTCGAATCCATTTTGGGAGCCAGGCGGCATCTTTATATATCCTATACAGGGATAGAAAGTCAGACGCTAAAAGTGCAACCTTCATCCATCGTGGTAGAAGAACTTCTTGATACCCTGGATGACTACTACCAGTTTCCAAACGAAACAAGCGCTCGAAGCACACTCTTAATACACGAGCCCCTCCAAGGATTTAGCCCATATTATTTCGACAAGGATCAACCCATCAGTTTTTCGAATGAAAATCTGAAAGCAGCTCGTTCGCTTATTGAATCCTCAGGCAATATTTCACCTCAATTCATGAGTCCAATTGAGGTGGCCCTGGAAATACCTGATGAAGTACTCCTGAGTACTTTTCAAAGATTTTTCGCAAATCCCTCAAGGTTTTGGCTGAACCAAAGTCTTGAGCTGAACTTCCCATATCAAGATCGGGTCCTCGAAGATTCCGAACCTATTGAAACCAATGGATTGCTCGAATATAAAAAAGGAAGTCTCCTGATTCAGCATCCAGAAATACTGTCCGGTCAAAATGGGTACTTATTGAATGATCTGTTACCTATAGGAGCCTTACAACAAGGCGCACTCGAAAAAGTCCAACCTGAAGTGGAGAAATTGCTCAGCATTCTCGGACATAATCCGATAGAGAGTCTACCTTCATCCGTTGTAGAGTTGGAATTTGAAGGACATCGGTTACAGGGAAGTATCGATGCTGTCACCGAAGAGCATCACCAAAGAATAAGATTTGGAAAAATACGAGGCATCGATCTGATTGCGACATGGATTGAACACTTGTGCCTCTGCGCACAAAGTTCAAACAACGGGTTCAAGACGTACCTGATCGGAAAAGAAGAACACATAATTTTTGACTACGCACACGATTCAAAAAAACACCTTGAAGAATTATTTTCGCTGTTTATCCAGGGTCATAAATCTGCTCTTCCATTATTTTGCGAAACGACCCACCTGTTTGCCAAAGAGACTCTTTGCCCTAATTCTCGGATAAAACAAACACCGTTAGAAATAGCCAAAAAAGAATTTACCAAAAACCCGGATGGGCAATTCGGACCACCAGGAGAAGCTTTTAATGAATTCATCGCATTATGTTTTCCGGAGTCGGATGCAGCTCTGTCAAAATCATTTGAAGAGACCGCATTAATTTTGTTTAGGCCTTTGTATGGTCATTTGCAGAAAGGCAGTTTGTGAGTACCAGCGAATTCCAGATATCAACAACTCCCATAGTGCAAGGAGTCACTTTTCTCGAGGCAAGCGCAGGAACCGGAAAAACATATACGATCTCCAAAATAGTGGTCCGTTTGATCGCCGAACAGAATGTCCCGATCTCAAGCATCCTGGTAATGACGTTTACGGAAGCGGCAACCAAAGAGTTGAATGCAAGAATCAGGACAGCCCTACAGGAAACACTTCAAGGAATGTCGCTGTCGAATCCATCGGACGAATTGGCCATTCAGTACAAAACGGCAAAGCCACAGGCAGCAAATCGTTTGCGGGCAGCGTTAGCGACTTTCGATGAGGCAGCCATTTTCACTATTCACGGATTTTGCAACCGTGTCCTCAAAGAATTTGCTTTTGAAAGCAATCGGCTCTTCGAACCCACTTTAATTAAAGAACAACGTCCGCTCTGGCTCGAAGCTATCCGGGACTTCTGGCGAGCCCATCACTATCAAGGCGAACATTTCATTACCTCTATTTTAAGTTTTCGCGGACATTCACCAGAAGCGCTGCTGGATAGATTTTTAAAAATCATTCGATATCCAATCATCGAGATTCTACCTGCCGTTTCTGAAGATCTTTATTCGGAATCAATTTCCGAAACGAAGAATGCATGGAAGAAGCTTCACGAATGCCTTTTGAACGAAAAGAAAGAGATTTTCAATTTTTTGGAGAACGAATCTCTCTTCAAAAAACCGCTGAGAGACTTACTACCAAACATTCGAAACATCCTGGCAGGAGAATTCCCGGAAAAGCCTTCCTATAATTTTCTTTCGATTCTTGGTAATCTTGTGCCTGACAATCTCCAGAATCAATTTATTAAAAAGTTTGAGGATACTCCCATTCCAACAACGTTTTTTGGTCATGTAAGCCAATGGCAGAAAGCATTGGAGCACTTTCTTCATCAACATACGTTTTATTGTTTTGGAAAAGTGAAGGAAGCGCTGCACAAAAAAAAGCAGCTTGATAACCTACTAACATTCGACGACCTACTTCCCTCAATATTAGAAACCTTGGAATCTGCATCTGGGCCACGGTTACAGGAGAAAATACAGCTAACTTACAAAGCGATCTTGGTGGATGAATTCCAGGACACTGACTCCCAGCAAACTGAATTATTTAGAAGACTCTTTATCACACCGGATCACTATCTCTTCTTCATTGGAGATCCCAAACAAGCTATCTATAAATTCCGTGGCGCTGATATATTCAGTTACTTGAAGGCGCGTGATTTGGCAAAACGGAGGCATACCTTATCGACCAATTGGCGTTCCTCAGCATTATTGGTAGATGCCGTAAATAGTTTGTTCACACTGAACACGGCTCCTTTCCTTTTCGAAGAAATACCATTCCTGCCTTCAACCTCCGCATTGGGAAATACCAATTTCACATTTGAAGGAAACAGGTTGAAAAAGCCACTAAGCCTGTGCTTTCAAAGTTCTACAAATGAAAAACCCATTGGAAGCACAGAAGCACGTGAGAAAATTCGAACGGCACTGACGCTCGAAATTATTAGTCTGTTAAAGGGTGATTACAAACTTGATGGAAAAGCTGTAAAACCATCGGACATCGCCATCCTCACAAGATCAAACAAAGAAGCACAAATGGTTCGTGAGAATTTGGCGGAGTATAGCCTACCCTCTGTGCTCTATTCGGACGAAACCGTCTTTGAAACACTCGAAGTTAAACAATTGCTTAGCTTATTAAATATCCTCCTTGAACCCAATCGATTGGATTGGTTAAGAGGGTTTTATGCGTCGGAATGGTTTTCATGGACAGCTGAAATAATTCACTCCCTCAATGATTCCTCTCACGGCTGGAGTGAAATTCAGGAAAAAATGCAAAGTCTCCATGAGCAATGGCTTACCGAGGGAATTTCCTGTTGTTTGGACGAGTGGATTCGCTGGAGTGGAATTAAACAGAAGCTGTTGGCAAAAGCAGGTGGAGAAAGAAGCGCTACAAACATTTTGCATTTGGTCGAGCTGCTCAGTCAGGCAGAAACCGAACTTAAGCTTACTCCACTGGCGCTCATTCAATGGCTAAACCATTCAATCGAAAAACCCGATCGTGAACGGGACGATTTCATAACTCGACTCGAAAGCGATGATCTAGCCATCCAGATTGTCACAATCCACAAAAGCAAGGGCCTTCAATACCCGATCGTATTCGTCCCGTTTGCCTGGGGATCAATGACCAGTCGATCCACCGATGACCGGATCTATCACAGAACTGACGTCGATAATCAATTGGTTTATGACAATCGCACCAATCCCGATGAAGAAGCCGACCAACAGTTTTATAAAGAAAGCTTATCGGATGCTTTACGGCTGCTCTATGTTGCTCTCACCCGAGCACAGCATTCCTGCTATTTATTCTGGGGTGACTACAAAGACCAGGAGCATTCTTCCATAGGCCGCCTGTTTGGTATGTCAAAATTTTCTTCACAAAGCTTCATCCGCTCAACACAAGAAGTGATGGAAGCATTGAAAACTGCCGACCTAAAGGGTGTCCGATTTTTAGATACCATTTCAATGAGTGAAAGAGTCGAAAGTTGTTATAATCGATTTCATGGATTTGGTGAGTTGGCGAGCCGCTCCATCAGTCGAATTCCAGAACGTGGATTCTACATTTCCAGTTTTTCTTCTCTGGCATCAGGGTTCAAGGAAGCCTACGAAGAAATGGTGGTTGAGGACGAGGATACTGCGATTCAGCACCTTGAAACAGAAATTGAAAAAACGATATTTTCACTACCCAAAGGAACTGCCACAGGAAATCTGATACATGATGTTCTGGAAAATACAGACTTCAGTAATTCAATGTCCCTGAAGGACATTGTGGAAAGTATGGTGAAACAATCTGTATTAGATAACCACTGGATTCCAACACTCCAAAATCACTTAATACAACTCCTGAAATGCCCGTTATCCACTGATCAATCACTCACCCTCAATCAATTGAAGCCAGGTAGTTGTTTAAAGGAAGCAGAATTTCATTTTCCCACCCGCAATACCTCAACAAGAGCATTGCTTAAGGTTTTTAAAGAAATTGCAACTGAGCATTTTGAATCTGAATTGCCCAATCTTGAAAACTGGAAAGAACAGCGATTGAACGGATATTTGCGTGGGTTTATCGATCTGACCTTCGAGTGGAAAGGTCGCATTTACCTGTTGGATTGGAAATCTAATTGGCTTGGAAATAACATAGAGGATTACGGGAAGGATTCCATAAGCCAAGCCATGTCCCACCATGCCTATTTTCTACAATACTACCTCTACACCCTGGCCACAGTAAGATACCTGAAATTTAGAGATAAGCACTTTGACTATGAAACGCAATTCGGCGGGATCTACTACTTGTTTATCCGCGGTGTTCATAAAGATCACCCAGGAAGTGGTGTTTACTTTGATCGTCCGCCTTTTGAGGCGATTCAAAAGATGGATAAAATATTTCGATAATCCAAAACAATGTCCACAATTGATAACATTCCCCAACTCAATACGCTCGATCGTGCGTTGGGTCATTTGATAGACCGAAAATCTGAGTCAAATGACAGCAACCTGGGAATCGTTGCTGCATTGGTTAGTTATGCTCTTCGCCAAGGTCATGTTTGCCAGGATCTAAATGAGCTAAAAAATGGCGATTTTTCTGAATACTTCGATCCGGAGTTCCTCGAAGCCCCAATAACACATTTAGAAACAAAGGACCTCGTAGGATCGGAAACGGAATCATCCCAGCCACTTATTTTAACCAGTAAAGGTAAGCTGTACTTACACCGATATTGGCACTACGAACAATATTTACTTACTATCTTAGAGGAACGATTCAGAAGCCCGCTAAGTCCAATCAAGCAAAAAGAATTTGCGAATTTCCTAGATTCAAATGCATCTCTTGGGGCGGACCAAAAAGCAGCGATCACACTGGCAATTCAATCCCAACTCACTCTAATATCTGGCGGTCCCGGAACAGGCAAAACAACCACTGTGCTTTATATCCTGGCTTTTTTAATGGCACAGGAACGCGTTACACCTTTAAGGATCGGCCTCGCAGCGCCCACCGGGAAAGCGGCTCAAAGAATCCAGAATTCGCTAGAGTCCGGTATTCAAAACCTCTATCTCTCTTCAGAAGAAAAAGCAAAGATCCCTACTGAAGCCTCAACACTTCATCGACTACTTGGATATCAAAAAAACAGCACGGAATTTAAACACAATAGAAAGACTCCCCTCCCCTTTGATGTTGTAATTGTAGATGAAGCATCGATGTTGGATTTGCTGATGTTTTCAAAGCTCCTGGAAGCGCTTAAGCCTACTTCCAAGCTTATCCTACTTGGCGACCGTCATCAGTTAGCCAGTGTTGAAGCGGGATCTATTTTTGGAGATTTGATTCAGGCAAGCGTCAGCAACAAAGCTTTGGCCTTGAGAGTCATTGAGCTCAACCAGAATTTTCGGTTTGGAAACGACAGTCCGTTATTCCTGGCATGCGAGGCTATTAAAGAAGGAAATTCTGCAGAAACCTTGTCGATTGTGGAACCAGGCAACAACGAACTTCGACTATTGCCTTTGCCAGCTCCTCAAAAGCTATCCCAGGCATTGGAGTCCTCGGTAACGTCTCATTTCATTAATGTATCAATGGCGGAGTCACCGGAGGAAGCCCTCAAGCTTGTAGAACATCAAACGATTCTGACACCCATCCGAAATGGAAGCTTCGGCGTGGAAAGACTAAATATGGCCATAGAATCACTTATTCGCTCCAAATTTAAAATACCACCACACACTACATACTTCTCAGGACAACCCATCCTCATTACAGAAAATAGTTATTCTCAACGACTGTTTAACGGTGATCTCGGCATACTCTTCGCATCTCCCGATCGACCGGATGACTTATTCGCTTATTTCAAAGACAGTAAGGAAGAGGAACTAAAACGGTTCCCGATATCAGTACTTCCAAATTTCGAACTAGCCTACGCATTAACGGTTCATAAGTCGCAGGGATCTGAATACATTAAAGTAACCTTTATTATTCCTCCAGGAAAATCTCCGCTACTTACTCGAGAACTAATTTACACCGCCATTTCTCGAAGTCGTGAATCCGTAGAAATCTGGGGGAGCAAAGAAGACTTATCACTTGCGATTGAAAGCCAAACCATAAGAACATCCGGAATCCTTGACGCGATGTCTGGTTAGAAAATTGAACTCAATCCTGGATTTTTGCTTGAGCTAAAACTGCCTTAAAGGATGGATGATTTTTTAGTTTCTTTAGAGCCTTTTGTGTAAGCGCTTTTCCGGGTTCCATTCGATGCCAAGTCGACGCACCCGAGGGATGAGGCAAAGGTATCATATCGAACGACACACCCCACCTCTTTATCCTGAATGTTTCGCCGATTGCATCGGTAAGTTTTCCAAAAGATACAAATTGTTGAATAGCCAGCTTACCAACGGGAATCACTAATTCCGGTTTCAATAGTTGCAGCTCATCCTTCAACCAGCCAGCGCAGTTTTCTATTTCTTCTGGATCGGGAACACGATCACCCCCTTTGGGATTTTTTCCAGGATAACAGCGACACACCGCCGCCATATAGACCCATTCACGAAATGCTGGTTCCTCAATACCAACTCCTTCTTTAAACCACCGAAATAAAGTTTTGCCTGCAGTCCATCCAAACGGACGCTGCAATACAGGCTCTTTCACTCCAGGTGCCTGCCCCACCAGTATCACCTTACTCAAAGCTGCCTCTCCAACCACTACTGGTTTATGCATCTTGGGACAGCGGTGACAGGCTTTTAATTTGAGCAGGTGTTTATCGAGATTTTTTTGATTCATAGGTGTTTGTGAAAGGAATGCTGCTCATCATACACTAACCCTGCAAAACCAAATTAAATATCATGTCATACGAAGTAACTAATTTTGAAACAGATGTAATCGCACGCAGCCACAGGGAACCGGTTGTAGTAGACTTTTGGGCACCTTGGTGTGGACCTTGTCGCATGCTTGGACCCGTTATTGAAAAACTGGCCTCTGAGGCAGAAGGCAAATGGTCGCTAGTCAAAGTCAACACCGATGAGAATCAGGACATTGCAGCACGATACCAGATTCGCGGAATCCCAAACCTGAAGCTTTTTGTAAACGGTGAACCCGTTAGCGAACAAGTGGGAGCTCTACCAGAGCCAATACTAAAAGAATGGATTGAAAACCAGCTCGCAGCCAGTACCTAGAAAGCTCTTAAATTATCGTAATAGTTAAATCGAGAAAGCCGTCAGCATTTAACGCTGGGGCTTTTTTCTCAAAATATCCAAGGCTGTTTAATGACTAAGCTTGGAACCTTTAGCTTGGCCGATAGCTGAGAGCAGGTCTCCGAACCAAGCTTGCTCGGTATCGAATGGTTTTCCTCCTTTTATTCTTTCGAACTCGATGGCACGAAGGATGTTTCCTTGATCTTCGTCGTGACCAATGACTCCTCCTTCACGACGCATCGCGCAATCGACTGCGAGGTCGGTACAGGATTTTATTAAACGAAGATCTTCTGCATTGGCAGGAGCAGCACGGCTATAGTACCCGCTCTTTTGAACGAGGACTTTTTCAGCATTTAGTTTGGCGGCAAATTGCTTTGCAAACCATTGACCGGGATTTACGGCATCGAGTTTCGCATGACCAAAGGCATCTCTGGGCACTTCCTGACCGCTCGCTTCCATTTCTGCAATGATGGAATCAACACCTGCGCCTTCGCTGATAAAGATATTAACGTTGTCGATTTCATCCATGATAGCGCGCAGGCGTTTTGCCTCGGCGTCGATATCGAGGCTCATTTCAGGAACAAACACTGCATGTACGTCCTTTCGTGCTTTCGATAATCCGATGTCCGGAACAAAATCCATTTGATCCAGCCCCTTGCGATACTCAACAGCGGTTGCTGCCGTTAACCAGCCACAGTGGCGGCCCATAACTTCGTGGATAATGAGCATGCGTGGATTTGCATTATGTTCAGCAACCACGTTGTCAAAAAATCGCGCGCCATGCTCAGCAGCTGTCCAGGCACCTAAACTTTGCCTTATAGGAATTACATCGTTATCAATAGTTTTAGGTAGACCCACGACGGTGAGGTCATAGTTGTTTTTCGCCAGGAAAGCAGCTAAATCAGCTGCCGTGGTGTTTGTGTCGTCACCTCCAATAGTGTGTAAAACATCAACCCCATCCTTTTCCAAACGTTCAGCGGCAACTTCCAATGGGTTTTGACCTTCTTTAATAAGTCCACGTTTAATACAATCTTCGACATTGGTTAACTTGACACGGCTATTCCCAATGGGGCTTCCACCATGCCGATGAAGAATTCCAGCCTGTTCGCGCATCGAATAGGTCACTGAAAAACTATCACCCAGGAGCAGGCCCTTATAACCACTTCGATAACAAATGATTTCAACATCAGGTGCCAATTCTGTGTAACGTTCAATCAATCCACCAACGGCAGAAGATAAGCAGGGAGCGAGTCCGCCTGCAGTGAGTAGTGCAACTTTTTTAACAGCCATAATTATTGAGAATTAAACAGTTTGCTCAGAGCCTAAAAAGCATTTCCTGAAGCCAATATTAAAAATGGAAACAAAATGATCAGCTGGATTTTCGTCCATCTGTCTCCCCATAAATGCCAAAGTAGGATTACTCGATCGGAATACGTATTGTAAAGGTGGTACCTTTACCCGTTTCCGACGCGTAAGTCAGACGTCCATTGTGTGCTTCAACCACAGATTTTGCGATGGCAGCTCCGAGTCCAGAACCCTCCTTACCACCTGGAGGAGCAGCAAATGGTTCGAATAAATATTCTCTGATATCTTCAGGAATTCCACGACCATTATCGGCAACAGAAAGCGACAGTTCTCCATCTTTTGCGCGCGCCAGAACACGTATACGACCGTTGGATTTCGTGTCTACCGATTCAATGGCATTTTCAACAAGATTCTTGAGCACCCGAATCATTTTTTCCTGATCCAAATTGGCCGAAAGATCGTTATCAATAAATTCAATCGGGCAGGTAGAGGTTTTAAGAATATGCTCATGCTTCGTTTGAAATTTCGCGAACATGTCTTTCATGGAAACTGTAATTTTCTTAAGGCTTTTATAACCTTCCGAAAAGGCAGTGATATCTTCAGCCAACGCCATCACGTAATTGGTCTGATCCTTAATAAGGTCACATTGCTCCTGTGTTTTCTTATCATCGTGCTCCTGACCAATCATGTAGGTGGCGAGGGAAATGATGGAAAAGGGATTTCTCAAATCATGGACAATAGACCGAACCATTTGCCCCACAGCCTGAAGCTTTTCTTTTTGAATCCGTTCCTGCAGATAATGATCCGTAGTTGTCTTGAGGTGCGTGGTAACATTATTCAAAACTTCCAAAAGGAATGGTGAACTTTTCTTTAGAAAATCCAAAAGGAGCGCCCCCGGCACTTCACCCACACGAACGTCATTTCGCGCCTTAGCTCTGAGCTTCCGACTTTCTCCGGTAAGGATACCTAGCTCACCAAAAAAAGAACCTGCTTCCGCAGAACTTACGGGACTGTATTTTCCGGTGTTGGTTTTCTTAAGAAAATCAACATCTCCTTCAAGCAAGAGGTAGAGCAGGTTTGAAATGCTGTCTTCTTCAAATATTACAGTTCCGGCCTTATAGACTTGGATTTTTGAAGAAGCGACGATCTGCTCAGCTTCTGTTTTAGGAAATTTGGTTACGAATGGGTGTTTACGAATCTCCATGCGGTATATTTGATACGCTAACTAGTTAAATGGGATGAACATAAGCCGAAAACAGAATGTCTGGCTGGGGGAATACTAATTAGGACATTGTTATAAATTCCGAGACATTTCTTTAATTTTGATTATTTTATTTTATTAAAATTCAATGAATCGTAACTGGGACAGCCACATCCATCTATTTCCGGAGGAAATGCAAAAGTCGCCCGCGATTTGGGCTGACTCATCGAATGAACCCATTTGGAAGGCCTGTGTTGCGCCATCTGATCGGCCTTCGATCCAAGGATGGGCAACAGAAGAACAACTTCTAAATTCAATGGATATGGCAGAAATTGAAACCGTCGTCCTCCTAGGCTGGTATTGGGAAAATCATCAAACATGCCAGATGCACAATCGTTTTTACGCTAAGCTGATTAAGAAATATCCCAATAGGTTAAAAGCGTTCGTAACGGTCCAACCGCAGAACTCAGATGCAGCGATTGAGGAAATTAGTTGGGCAATTGATACAGGCTTTCTCGGCCTCGGTGAAATCCACCCGCAAGCTCAAGGGTTCTCTTTAAGAGACGACTGTTGGCAGAAAATCCTCAATTTCATAAAAGATAAATCATTTCCGATTAACCTCCACGTGACCGAACCCGACTCGAAACCGCATCCGGGAAAAATAGATACACCTCTAGAAGACTATGTCCAAATGGCTACCAGCTGGCCTGACCAAGTGGTTATTCTTGCTCACCTGGGTGGCCGAATTCCTTTGAAGCAAAAGGAGATCGGATCGGTTAGCTCACTTAAAAACATTTACTACGACACTGCAGCTACACCGCTTCTATATAAGCCTGAACTTTTAAAAGAGATAGCTGAGGAAGTCGGAATAGCACAAATCCTCTTCGGATCAGACTATCCCCTTAGAGTTTTCCCAAGAGAGCAAAAGATTCCGGAATTCTCGAAAAGCGTGCAATTCATCAGAGACTCTGGATTGACAGAAAAGGATTTGGAACGCGTGCTTTCATCAAATGCAAAACGACTTTTCTCAGTCCGAAAGTGAGGATTCTCTAAAGATTGCTGCCGACAGATCTATTATCGCTTTGTTTCCAACTATCCGAAAAGCTCACGAAGCCGGGTTGGCAGTATTGGCAGCAGGAAGCGCTTATTGGGTGTATCCCTACGCAGGTCAATTTGCACTAGTGGTCGCCGAGAAGGAAGCTCGAAGACTCTCCTACGAGGTACGTATTTTTGGATTAAAGAATCGGTTTTGGCCAGCTGTCTCCCCTAGCCTGTCGGAAAAACAAATCAGCGTCATCCCTTCCTACCTTTTTTTAATGATGCTGGTGGTGGTATTCTTCTTCCAGGGATCTATAGCGAAGCTAGATGATCTGGGAATGAACAGCAGCTCCGGTTTCTGGGAAAACCGTGAATGGTGGAGAATTGTAACAGCCGTAACTCTACATGCGGACGTAGGTCACCTGATGGGCAACCTATTTGGAATGGGTTTGTTCGGTTACCTTACAGCCAGATATCTTGGCAATGGCTTGGGGTGGCTCAGCATACTGACAACCGCGGTTTCGGCTAATCTAACAAATAACATCCTGCACTTGGATTCTACATTCTATTCATTGGGAGCTTCAACCGCAGTGTTCGGTGCACTTGGCCTTGTCACGGGATTTCCAATAGGAAGCTTTTTTAGAACCGGAGAAAAAATTACAAAGCGTCAATGGATAATCCCTTTAGCAGGAGGCGTCATGTTATTGGCTTGGCTCGGAAGCGGAGACGCTCGAACAGACGTCGCCGCACATTTGTGGAGTTTTATATTCGGTCTTATGCTTGCCAGCGGAATCTCAAAACTCAATTGGCAAGCAGTCGTAACTAAAACGGGTCAACTTAATCTCTTAATCACTACTTGGATTATCATCATTGGATGCTGGATTTTTGCATTAACCGGCTAAGCCAAAATTGAATCGAGTTCATTTAAACTCGAAACGTGAAATCTTGGTTTCGGAAACCCTAACGGCAATGGATGCGCATTCTGCTTTACCCAGCAAAAATCCATTTTCGCGTTGAGGGCTCCCTGAAAATCCGAGGACACAGAGTCTCCAACCATCAAAGTATCTTCATTGGAATGACCCGCTTCCGCTAATGCTCGCTCAAACAACTTCGCTTTGGGTTTCATTGTTCCCGCTTCTTCGGATATCTGGAATGCCTTTATCACGGGTCGAATTCCCATAGAATCGACCCGAGGGTATTGCACTACAGTAAGACCATTCGTAATGAGCCCAACATCGAATCGTGAAGCGATGTTACGAAAACTATCCTCCGCATTTGGAAGCCACTGGGCAACCTGGCCGAGACAAAAAGCAAATAGAGCTCCTAGTTCATCAGCATTTCTAACAGGCAAGCCTACATGCTTCAAGGTACGACGGGCGCGCTCATAACTTACATGAGACGGTTTTAGTTTTCCGGACTCCACTTCGCGCCAAACGCCTTTGTTTATAAAGTGAAAGGTGCTGGTGTATACCTCCAAGGAAATCGCATCTTTGAAAAACGTTTCCCAACAGGTTTTCAGAGCATGCGTTTCAGAAGCTTTGAAATCCAAAAGCGTGTCATCCAAATCAAAAAGGATGAACTTATAGCGAGGACGGGGCATGTTTAAATTACCAAATAAGTGCGACCCGCCTTCAAGGTAAAAGGAGCCAATTCCTGCCAATCCATCATTTCAAATTAGAAGTATTTTACTCAGCATCCCTTAAATAAATCCAACCCTCCTATAAGCACTTGCTATTGATAAATTCTCCAGTTTTATTTTTGGGCTTTGTTTTCTTAGCAACACTCGTTCATGAATATTCACGAATACCAGGCAAAGGAGTTATTTGCCACTTATGGAGTACCCGTCTCACCAGGCGTGGCTGTCCAAACTGAAGACGCGTTTGACGATGCATTAAATCAGTTCCCTGAAGACGGCATGATAGTCGTCAAATCTCAAATCCATGCAGGGGGACGTGGTAAAGGAACTTTCACAGACGGATATCAAGGCGGAGTCAAGTTAACCCGTTCACGCGCTGAGGCCAAAGAAGTCGCCTCAAAAATGCTGGGCAACACCTTGGTCACTCACCAGACAGGGCCAGCTGGACGAAAAGTTCAGACCATATTTTTTACAGGCGCGGAGTCGATAGCCCATGAGTATTACCTGGCGATTTTAATGGATCGCGAAACCTCCAAACCAGTCATCATCGCTTCCACTGAAGGGGGTGTTGACATTGAAGAGGTCGCCGAAAACAGACCGGAGAAAATAACAAAGGTGTTTGTTGACCCAACACTGGGTATTCAGCCGTTCCAAATGCGCCAGGTTGCATTTGGCTTAGGATTTACCGGCCAAGCGTTCAAAGATATGGTCAAGACGCTGAACGGTCTCTACCAGTTTTTCTGGGAAAAGGATGCTTCCATGGTCGAAGTAAATCCACTCATTCTTACAGAGGAAGGTGGAGTCATAGCACTCGATGCGAAGGTAGGCTTTGATGACAATGCGCTTTTCCGTCATCCGGACATTGTGGCACTTCGCGATTTAAACGAAGAAGATGATAAAGAAATCGAAGCATCGAAATTTAGCCTCAGTTATATTGCTCTCGATGGAAATATTGCCTGCCTGGTTAATGGAGCCGGTTTAGCCATGGCTACCATGGATATCATCAAACACTTTGGAGGTGATCCGGCTAATTTCCTCGATGTGGGAGGAGGAGCTACCGCTGAGCAAGTAACAGCAGCGTTCAAGATCATTCTAAGCGATCCCAATGTAAAAGGAATTTTGGTCAATATTTTTGGAGGTATCATGAAGTGCGATATTATTGCACAGGGAATTATTGAAGCTGCCAAGAATGTGGATATCACTGTTCCTTTAGTAGTTCGCCTCGAAGGCACCAATGTTGAGCTAGGTAAAAAGCTGCTCGACGAAAGTGGCCTGGACCTTACAGCCGCAGACTCCCTCACTGATGCAGCGGAGAAAATCGTAAATTTAGTTAAGGAAGCCTAACTATGAGTGTTCTAGTCGACAAAAACACACGCCTTCTTATCCAAGGAATAACCGGAAAGTTCGGTGGTTTTCATGCCAAACTTTCTCTCGAATACGGAACCACAGTCGCCGCAGGTGTTACTCCTGGCAAAGGAGGTATGATCTGGGAAAATCAGGTACCGATATTTAACACGGTTAAAGAGGCGGTTGAAAATGAGGGCATCAATGCCACTGCGATTTTCGTGCCACCACCCTTTGCTGCAGATTCCATTCTTGAGGCGATTGATGCAGAGATTCCACTCATCGTCGCTATTACCGAAGGAGTTCCCGTCCGTGATATGGCCGAAGTAAAAGCTGCTCTTAAAAACAGCAATTGCCGCCTGATAGGTCCCAATTGCCCCGGCATCATTACCCCGGATCAGTGCCGTATTGGCATCATGCCAGGTTATATCCACAAACCCGGTCGAGTCGGAGTTATCTCACGCTCGGGAACATTGACCTATGAAGCCGTATGGCAACTCACCGTTCGTGGTCATGGTCAATCTACCTGCATCGGCATTGGGGGCGACCCAATCAACGGAACAAGTCACACCGACGCTTTGAAACTGTTCAATGACGACCCTGATACAGACGCGATCATCATGATTGGCGAGATCGGTGGATCGGCCGAAGAAGAAGCTGCCTCGTACATAAAAGAGCATGTTAAAAAACCGGTTGCCGCATTTATTGCGGGAACAACAGCTCCTCCCGGACGCCGCATGGGTCACGCGGGTGCTATAGTCTCAGGAAACAGTGGAAGCGCCGAAGGTAAAATCGCAGCCTTGAAAGCCGCAGGAATCGAAGTGGCTGAAACACCTTCAGAAATGGCGGACGCACTACTGCGTATTTACCATCCATAATCAGTGGTTCACATAAAACTTTTAACTAAAACGGCCGCTTGGAAGAGCGGTCGTTTTAGTTAAATAAGGGTTAGGTTTCGAGAATCTCAACCTCGTAACCGTCAGGATCCGTCAGGAAGGCCATCTTCTTACCTTCAGGAAAAATTTCCCTCCAGTTTTCCGGCCACACATCCTGACCTTTCTTTTCAAGTTCATCGCAAAAACTAATGATGTCATCCACGCCGATACAGGTATGCATCAAATCTTCAGGAACCTTCACCTCATAATCAGGCGAATAACATAATTCCAAAAAGTGCTCATTCCCTTCCAATTCAAGGAAAGCGAGCTGGTTGCCCGCAGGAGACTTGTCGGTACGCTTGGTGCAGACAAAGCCGAGGTTATCACAGTACCAGCTAATGGTCTTATCTAGATTGCTGACACGAATTCGGGTGTGAAGGAATTTAATCATAAGTTCTAAATGAGCAAAAACAGTAACCAGGCCAAGGGCAAACTCGTTGACCTTTAAATATCCACGCTCAAGGTACGGTTTATTTTATATCCATGAGAGACATAATGCAAAGAACAGCACTGCTTTTAGCAATGGCTGGCGTTTTTATGTGGCTCATCGGAGGAGCAAAAGTTGGGTTCTTTGTAACTAAAGAATATATTTCAGTTTTTGACCCGATTGCCGAAATAGAAGGCGGAGTATGGCATCCCAAGTTTTTACCCGGAATCGAGCCCTTACTGGTTGCCGGCGTTTTGGCTGGATCATTTTTCCTTGGTTCGTTTCTAATTTCAAAAATAGTTAACTCAAATCCATGACAATTACCATGAAGGTACTTTTTCTTTTTATATTAGTTACTCCAGGAATAGTTAGCTTATCCGCAGAAACCCTATCCTTTGATTTCGCCGATCCAAAGGGGGTCAACACGATCAACTTTAATATGGATGCTCCGCTCGAATCCATAAACGGCAACGGCAAGGGCGTGTCAGGCCGCGTGCAATTCGATCCACGCGCCCCCGGTAAAACAACTGGCACCATTGAGCTTGATACAAATTCGCTACACGTGGCAAACCCAACCATGAATGGCCACATGCTGGGAAATCAATGGATGGATGTAAAAAATCATCCAGACATCCAATTTAAAGTAGCGAGCCTACAAAATGTAGAAACAACAGGAAATATTACGTCTGCAGAAATTGTCGGTGAGCTTACAGTCAAAGGAGTCACCAGACAAATCACTGCCAATGCAACCCTGACCTATTTAAAAGGTAAATTGAAAGCACGCATGGGTCCCCGAGGCCCGGATGGGGATCTACTTGTTATTCGCACCAAGTTTTCAATTTTCCGCTCAGATTTTGGAATAGGCACAGAAGATATTACAGAGAAAGTCGCTGAAGAAATTGAAATATCACTTAGCCTCGCAGGTCAGTCGTTATATTGAGAATCGAACTAAATCATTTCAGAAAAAGGCTCAGTTCAACTGGGCCTTTTTTACGGTCAAAGAAAACAACTCTCCTACTCGCTCTTCAAAATGAGAAGTATTCGAATAAAGATTGCTGTTTATGAAATGAAAACGAAAGGAGTGAGACGACCTGGTCTAAAAAAGCCTAATATCGATACCAGGAAACACCATAGTCCCGATAAAACGGATTCCGACTAACGTGATTCATTCTAGAATTAATATTGGATACTTTTTTCCCGAGCTCCGTTCCCAGATTTGAATATAAGATCTCGAATTGAGATGGCGATGTTGCGGCTAATTTTTCCAACTCCCGATTATCAATTTCAGTTATCCAACAGTCTTCATTGGCATAAAGGGACGTAGATCGATGGCAAGATTCCAAGAAACTTGACTCGCCCAAAATAGAAGGACCGGAATAATAGCCGAGCAAACAATCTGTACCATCAGAACGTTTCGATTCCACAGCCAATCCTTTATAAAAGAAAATCAAGCTCGACCCACATTCGTCCTGCTTGAAAATATAATTTCCACCCAAGACAATTCGATCGGTTCCAGCATCTAATAGCGAATTCAATACGCTGACATTAATGCCTTTAAATACGGGCATCGTTCTGAAAACAGAAAGATGATTATCTTCGAGATTTTGAGAATCTCCTAGATCAACTTTTAAGGGTGATTTCGCCATCTAACTCCGGGATTGAACGGCCTTAACAACCGTTTATTAGGATGTGAGAGAAGATAATACTCTTCGGGTATTTAATCGAGAACAAGTTAATCAAAACCTGGCAATTTTGGAAAAAAAACGCCTTTATTAGAAAGCATTCTGATAATTATATTCTTATCCTAAAATCAGCTGGGGGATTCCCTTATCACGGTATAATTATTTAGAGCGTATAATGCGTATGGTTACAGGGATTGATAAATAAACTTGCCCTCG